>CAJXKX010000334.1 GCA_913055965.1 uncultured Roseovarius sp. | reverse complement strand
CGTGCCCACGCCCATCGACTCGCACAAGCGTCCCGATCTCGGCCCGCTCATTCGCGCCTCCGAAACCGTTGGCGCCGTGCTCGCGCCCGGCGATGTCGTGATCTACGAATCCACCGTCTATCCCGGTGCCACCGAGGAGGATTGCGCGCCGGTGCTCGAGCGCGTCTCCGGGCTGCGGGTGAATCGGGATTTCTGGCTCGGCTACAGCCCTGAGCGAATCAACCCCGGAGACCATGCGCGCCGGCTGACCGACATTCTCAAGGTCACCTCCGGCTCCACGCCCGAGGCCGCCGAACTCGTCGATTCGCTCTATGCCGGGATCATCACCGCCGGGACCTTCCGGGCCGGGAGCATCCGCGTGGCCGAAGCCGCCAAGGTGATCGAAAACACGCAGCGCGATCTCAACATCGCGCTGATCAATGAACTGGCCATGATCTTCAATCGCATGGAGATCGACACCGAAGCGGTGCTCGAAGCGGCGGGCACCAAGTGGAATTTCCTGCCGTTCCGCCCCGGGCTGGTCGGCGGGCACTGCATCGGGGTGGACCCGTATTACCTCACCCACAAGGCCGAGGCCATCGGCTATCATCCGCAGGTCATCCTCGCCGGACGGCGGATCAACGACGGCATGGGCGCCTACGTGGCCGGGCGGATGGTCAAGGAGATGCTGCGGCGCAACCTTCCCGCGCAGGGGGCGAAGGTGCTGGTGCTGGGGCTCGCCTTCAAGGAAAACTGCCCCGACCTGCGCAACAGCCGCGTGGTGGACGTGATCGCGGAACTGGCCGATTTCGGGCTTTCGGTCGATGTGCATGATCCATGGGTCGATCCGGATCAGGCCCGCGTAGTTTACGGCCTGGCGCCGATCGCCGAGCCCGCGCCGCACAGCTATGACGGAATCGTGCTCTGCGTCGCCCATGACAGCTTTCGCAGGCTCGGCGCGGAGGGGATACGCGCGTTCGGCAAGCCCGGTCACGTGCTGTTCGACGTCAAGCATCTCTTCCCCGCGGAGGCATCGGACCTGCGGCTCTGAGCCTTTGCCGGGCAGGCGGGCATCCTTGCGCCATCCGGCGCGCATCGACAGCCGGAACGTGCATTGACGGTTTAACTCGGTCCTGCCCCGTGCTATACGATGGTTAACCCAACGGAGTTTTATGCCATGAAGCAGATTTTCGCACCCGTTCTCGCCCTCTCGATGCTCGCGACGCCGCTGTTCGCTCAGGGGGAAACGCCGATGCAGATGGCCCAGCGGCTCGATGCCTGCGACGGTCGCGAGGTGCTCGGGGCCGAAATCAACGCCTCCAACGAGCTTGTCGTGCGCTGCGCGCGCGAAGCGGCTGCACGCAACACCGGCGGCAATGGCGGCGGTAATGGCCTGCTCGCGCCGGCCCTCGGCCTTGCAGGTGCCGCGGCGCTGATCGGTGCCGTCGCCGGCGGCTCGAGCTCGTCCGACACGCAGTAAACGCGGGAATGGCCCGTCTGGATATGGCCGCGCGCATCGAGGCAGATGCGCGCGGCCTTGTCGCGTTGCATCCGGTGCCATCGCCCCGACCGCAATCGCCCGCGACATGCCATCGTCCCCCGTGCAATGCCGTGCCCGGACGCGGCTGATCCCGCCCTTGTCAGGAGTCCCGTGATGGCCAAGCGACTTTTCGGAACCGATGGCGTGCGCGGGCAGGCCAACAGCTGGCCGATGACCGCCGACATGGCGCTCAGGCTCGGGGCGGCCGCGGGGCGGTATTTCCGTACCGACAAGCTGGAGCACCGCGTGGTGGTCGGCAAGGACACGCGGCGCTCGGGCTACATGCTGGAATACGCGCTGACCGCGGGCTTCACCTCGACGGGCATGGACGTGTTCCTTCTCGGACCGGTTCCGACGCCCGCGATCGGCTATCTGACACACAGCCTCCGCGCCGATGTCGGCGTGATGATCTCGGCGAGCCACAACCCGGCATCCGACAACGGCATCAAGCTCTTCGGTCCGGACGGATTCAAGCTGAGCGACGAGGCCGAGGCGGCGATCGAGCGGCTCATGGAGGAGGGGGTGAGCCTCTCGGCCCCTGAAAATATCGGCCGGGCCCGGCGCATCGAGGACGCGCGCGGGCGTTACGTGGAATACGCCAAGACCACCTTTCCCCATCGCCGCCGGCTGGGCGGTATGCGCATCGTCGTGGACTGCGCCAACGGTGCCGCCTACCGCACGGCGCCCGAGGTGTTGTGGGAACTGGGGGCCGAGGTGATCCCGCTGGGGGTCGAGCCCGACGGCTACAACATCAACCTCAATTGCGGCTCCACCCGCCCCGAGGCCGCCGCGCGCAAGGTGCTGGAGACGCGCGCCGACCTGGGCATCTGCCTCGATGGCGATGCCGACCGCGTGGTGCTGATCGACGAACAGGGACGGGTGGCCGATGGCGATCAGTTCATGGCGCTCATTGCGACGCGCTGGGCGCGCGAGGGGCGGCTGGCGGGCGATACGCTGGTGGCGACGGTGATGTCCAACCTGGGGCTGGAGCGGTATCTTGCCGAGCAGGGCATCGCGCTCAAGCGCACTCCGGTGGGCGACCGCAACGTGGTCGAGGCGATGCGCGCGGGCGGGCACAACCTGGGCGGCGAGCAATCGGGCCATATCGTGATGACCGATTTCGCCACCACCGGCGACGGGCTCATCGGGGCGTTGCAGTTCCTTGCCGCGATGGTCGAGACCGGGCAGAAGGCGAGCGCGCTGGCGCAGGTGTTCGAGCCGGTGCCGCAGCGGCTGGTGAACGTGCGCTTTGCCGAGGGCAAGACGCCGCTCAAGACCGACCGCGTGCAAAGCGCCGTGGCCGAGGCAGAGGCCGAACTCGGCGGCGACGGACGGCTGCTGATCCGCGAATCGGGGACCGAACCGCTGATCCGCGTGATGGCAGAGGCGGTGGACCCGGGGATGCTCGACAGGGTGATGGCACGGCTCGTGGGGGCGGTGGAAGAGGCGAGCTGAACGCCCTGAAAGAGGGGTGGTTCAGGCCTTTTGCTGCCATTCGCCAGCCGCCCCGCGCGGAACGAGGCGCACCCCGCGCGCCGCCGCGCGATCGCCAGCCCGCTCCGTCGCACCGGAGGTGCGCCGATACAGGCGGCACGCCTTTGGCGTGACGGGCTGGCGACTGGGTGAAGTTGGTGCAAAGCTCTGATGTCGCAAGGGAACTCAGAAACAATGTGCAGCAGACCAACTGTCGCATCGCCTTCCCGCGGGATGGCGATCGCGCGGCTCGTCACCGGATACCCCAACGTCCCCTCAATGCCAAACCTCACTGTCCCCCGGGCGCCGCGCCCGTGCTGCACATGGCCTTGAGCGCGGCGGCGTGATCGGGGGTGGCGGCGAGGCTGTCGGCGGCGAGGCCGCGCGCGTGCTCCATGAGGTCTTCGCGCGGCACCGCCCGGTCGAAGAGCCCCCAGGCCAGCGCCTCTTCCGTGGCGATCTTCGCACCCGCGAGCAGGATCATCTTGGCCCGCGCCGGGCCGATCAGCGCGGCGAGGCGCGCCGGATCGCTGGGTTGCGGGCGAAAGCCCAGCCGCATCACCGGGTAGAACGCGCCCGCCCCC
>CAJXKX010000333.1 GCA_913055965.1 uncultured Roseovarius sp. | reverse complement strand
CCGGCGCTGCTGGCCCGCGCCTTCGCCTGGTCGAAGTGGGCATCGCCCGACGCCTCGGGCTGGCTGGCGTGGTGGAAGGCCGACGCCTTTCCACTGGTGATGCAGCTCGTCCTGGTGGCCGCGCTGCTCCAGGGCCTGGCCGGACTGGCGCGCGGGTCCGGGTCGCGCCGGCTCGTCCCGGCGCTGCTGCTCGGCGTCTGCGGGGTCGGCCTGCTGTGGCTGGCAAACCGCTGGATGCGGGAAAACCGGCCGGACCCGTACGACCGATTTCGCGATGGCCAGTTCGGGGGGCGCACCGAGGTCAACGCGCCGCTCTTCGATGCCCTGCCGGAGGGAGCCGCGATCCTCGGCAATCCGGTCCACGTCTCCCCCTACAACTGGCCGGACGCCCAGCCCGCGGTCGAGTTCGTGCGTCGCCTCCCGCTCGACGAGCGGCGACCCGAGCGCTCGGCCGACGGCGTCGAGTGGCGGATCCGAGAGCTCGAGCCGAAGGGCGAGGCGCTCGAGCTCGAGCTGGTGCTGCGCGGGCTGCCGGAGCGGCTGGAGTCGATCGAATCGGTGTTCCGGCGACCGAAGCTGCTGGTGCGCTTCGGCAACGGCGAGTTCGGCCTCGCCACCGAGTCGAAGGGCGGCAAGGCCGGCAGCCCGCTGAGTCTGTGCCCGCTCGACGAGGTGCGGCTCAAGTGCCGCTTCCTCACGCCGCGGGTCCGCTCCTGGAATCGCTCCTCGTGGCCGGAGCTGCTTGAGGGAGCCGAGCTGTGGGTCCTTCGCGAAACCGACGAACTCGTTCCGAGCCCTCCTGCCCATCCCGTGGGCTGGAGCAAGACACGCCTCACCCGCGACGAGGCGCAGACCCAGCGGCCAGCCGGCTACGGGGCGATCGTCAGCAACGATCAGGGCATCTTCCGCGTGGAGCCGGTGCTGCCGAGGGAGGAGGAAGCGGGTCTCGCGGCCGAGGTCGACGGCGTGATGTCGATGCTCCGCGGTGGCTGGGCGGGTCAGCGGGAGGAGCCCGCGTTCGTCGCGGAACTCCGCGCCAAGGGGCGTCGGGTGCTGCCCCACCTGCTGCGCTGGCCCGCTTGGTCGGGCTCGCAGTGGCAGCTGCTGGTGCGGCCGATGCTGCTCGGGCACGCCGCGGAGTCGGACCTTCCCGAGCTGGTGGATCGCCTCGGGCGGGAGCCGCGGCTGGTCGAGGTCTTCGCGGCGAAGGGCTGGGGCACGCAGGCGCTGCCGGCGGTCCGGCGTCGGGCCGAGGCCGGGCTCGCACTGCCGGTGGCGGCGCTCGAGTGGCTGGCCGCCGACCCGGGGAGGAACGAGGTGCTTGCGGAGCTGGCCTTGCGGCTGGAGGATGGAATCGACCGCCTCGAGCCCCTGCTGCGAGGGCGCGAGGACTTCGACTGGGCCGACTTCGCCCGGCGCGGCTGGCACCAGCGGAAGTACGGGATCCGTCGTGGCGGTGACTGGCTCTACGCCCTGTGGGCCGCCGAGCTGGGCGACCGAAGCGCGCTCGAGCGGCTGGTCCGGGGCGCCGTGCTGGGGCGCGAGTGGGAGATCGAACAACTCCGTCGACTCATCCCGGGCGCGCGCGGGGACTTGCTCGGATTCCTCCGGGAGAACCTCGGGCGGCTCGTGTTCGACGAGCATCAGGGGAGCTGGCGGTAGCGAGCAGGCGCCGCGCCCCCGCGCGACCCGGCCGTCGTGCCTCACCGGACCACGCCGTCGACCGTCCAGATCCCGCGCCGGCCGTCGATCGTGGCCTCGCTGATCGAGCCGCTGTCGACCGCCGCCACGAATTCCGAATAGGGGACCGAGCGGCTTTGCAGCGTGTTGCCCGAGCCGCTGAACAGGTTGAACAGTGCCAGGATCAGCAGGAACAGGATCAGCCAGAATGCGATGTTGCGCGCGTTGCCCAAGAGAGATCTCCCGAAATGAGGTCTGGATGCCCTTAGCACGGGGCGTTGCCTTCTTAAATAGATATCGGTGGTCGCGGTTCAATGAAAGATTGGACGGCTGAACCATCGCCGCCCGTGGCGCGCCGTCGCGGTCAGGCGGCGAGACGGTCGAGATAGGCGTCGAAGCCGCGCAGCAGGTCGAGCCGCCAGCCGTTGGGCCAGCCCGCCAGCGGCGCGGCCAGCAGCGCGCCCTCGCGCCACAGTCCGGGGCTTGCCAGCGCCGAGCCATGCGGCAGACCGCCCGCGCGCCAGTCGGGGCAGGCGCGCAGCCCCGCGGCACCCAGCGGGGCCACGGTGGCCCGCCCGCTCCCGCCGGTGGCGCGCCAGCGCCCGTCCCAGACCGTGCCCGCAGGGGCCCGCAGCCCCGCCACCGCGCGGTATTCCCGCGCCAGCCGCAGGTGATCGCCCGACGCGCTCAGCACGCAGCCCTGCAGGGTCATGCGACGGCCCGCCCGTGCCGCCCCGAGCAGTGCCGCCATCGCCGCGCCGCGCGGCGGATAGTCCCGCCCGTTGAGCCATGCGAGCCCCGCGACCAGCAGCCGCCGCGCGATCTCGTCGGGCAGGTCGGCGAACCCGTCGCGCCGCCACAGCAGATCGCCGCCATGTTCCCGCGCGATGTCCTGCGCCGCGCGGCGGGCGCAGTGCCCCAGCGCCGCGCGGGCGTCGCGCAGCCGCAGGGCGGTCGCGGCCAGCGTATCGGTCCCGATGTCGAGCGGGGCCATCGCCGCGAGCGCCGCGCGCGCCCGGGTTCTTGCATAGGCCGGATCGTCATTGGTGGGATCGTCGGCCCAGGCCACGCCGCGCGCGCGCAGCAGGTCGCGCAGCGCCTCGCGCCGGAGCGCGAGCAGCGGACGGTGAAAGGTGACGCCGCCCTCCTGCCAGCGGTCGCGCATCGCCGCGAGCCCGTCCAGCCCCGAGCCGCGCGCCAGCCGCATGAGAAACGTCTCGGCGAGGTCGTCGGCGGTGTGGCCGATGGCCACATCCGCGATCCCGTGCCGCCGCGCCCAGCCCGCCAGCAGCCGGTAGCGCGCGCGGCGCGCCGCGTCGGCCAGGTTGCCGCGCGCGGCGGTGCCTTGCCAGCGCAGCGTGTCATGGCCGATGCCCAGCCCGGCGCAGAGCCGCGCCACCTGCGCGGCCTCCTCGCCCGCCTCGGGGCGCAGCCCGTGATCGACGGTGGCCGCGCGCGGCAGGGGGCCGCCCCCGGCGTGCCAGTCATGCAGGACATGCAGAAGCGCGAGCGAGTCGCTGCCGCCAGAAACCGCGACACCCAGCCGCGCGGGCGGGGCCGCGCCGAACTGCGCGCGCACCGCCTCGGCGTGGCTCACGAACAGCCGAGCCGGGCCATCTCGGCCGCCGCCTCGGATGCGGCCCCGGTGCCCGGATAGCGCGGCGCGACCTGTCCGAGCGTGACGCAGGCCTCGTCGGTCTGGCCAAGCCGCCCGAGCGCCCGGCCCAGCAGGAACAGCGCCTCGGGGGCCTCTTGCGCCTCGGGGGCGGTGCTGAACGTGTCGAGATAGGCGCGCGCCGCCGCGCTTTGCCGACCATCGGCCTCGAGCGCGCGGCCGCGCAGCAGCCCCGCCTGACCGGCCAGCGGGCTGCCGGGATAATCGTTGCGGAAACCGGCG
>CAJXKX010000332.1 GCA_913055965.1 uncultured Roseovarius sp. | reverse complement strand
GTTTTCAGGTCGCGGATGCCGCCGCCGATCTGGATGGGGAATTGTGGAAACTGGCGAGCGATGGCGTTGACGGCGTCGCCGTTGACGGGATTGCCGGCAAAGGCGCCGTTGAGGTCGACGATATGGAGCCACTCGAACCCCTGCGCCTCGAACGCCTCGGCCTGCTCCTTGAGCGCCGCCTGGTCCTCTTCGGAAAGCTCTGCCAGGCTGCCGTTCGAGATGATCATGTACCAGACTTCGAAATGGGTGTTGGCGGGGATGTAGGTCTTGGTCACGTCGCGGAACGAAGCGTAATAGCCCTCGGCCCCCGAGCCGATCACGCCATCGACCACGCCGGTCTGCACGGCGGTGAAGGCCTCGGAGAAGGGAATGGGCGACGGGATGTAGCCAAGCGCCTCGCCGGTCAGCTGAAAGCTCTTGATGCCGGGCACGCGCACCTTGATGCCGTTGGGCTCGGTCGAGCCTGCCTGCGGGTTCGGCACGTTGAGCGAGATGCCCCCGAAATAGACCGGGTAGGCCGCCAGCATGGTGATGTCCTGCTCGGCATAGAGCCCGGCCATCACCTCGCGCACCACGCCGCCGGGGCCATAGACCGCACGGGCCTGCTCCCAGTTGCCCGCGAGATAGGGGAAGGAGCTGATCTGCATCCGCCGGTCGGCGGCGGTGGCGGCGGGCTGCGTCGCCATGTCGATCGCGCCCACGCTGATGCGCTCCTGCACGGTGGTGTAATCGCCCAGCGCGGAGGCGGCGAAGATGTTGACGCTCACATCGCCGCCGGTCGCCTCGCTTACGGCCTCGGCAAAGGCCTTGAGTTCGACATCGATGGTCGCGCCCTGCGGGCGGACATGGCTCATCTTGAGCTCCTGCGCCTCGGCCATGGGCGTGAACGCCATGAGCGCGGCGGCGGCGGTGGCCAGCATGGTATGTTTCATTTGGTAATCCTCCGTGTTGGTTTCAGGGTCGGGGTTTTCTTCAGGGGGCCACGTCGTATCCGAAGAAACGCGGCAAGAAGAGCGACAGGTCCGGCCAGAGCGAGGTGAGGAACACCACCGGCACGTAGCCGAAGAGAATGAGCTTCATCGCGGGCGGGATGACCTTGGTGACCTTCACCTTGCCGATGCGCGCGCCGAGATAGAGGATCGAGGCATAGGGCGGCGTGACGCCCCCCATGGCGGTATTGACCCCCATGATCGCGGCGAACTGCACCGGGCTCACCCCGATGGCCTGCATCAGCGGCAGCAGCAGCGGGGCGATCAGGATGATCGCGGTCACGTCATTGACCACCATGCCCACGAGAAACAGCAGGATGTTGATCATGATCAGCAGCAGCACCTTGTTCTCGGTGATCGAGAAGATGCCCTGCACAAGTTGCTGCGGGATGCTCTCGTAGACGAACATCTGGCTGAGGATCATGGAAAACAGGATCATCATCATGATCGCGCCCACGGCGGTCGCGGCCTCGCGCCCCGCCGACAGGAAGTTCTCCCACCGCAGGCCCTTGTAGATGAGAAAGCCCACCGGCACGGCATAGATCACGGCGACGGCGGCGGCCTCGGTCGGCGTCATCACCCCGCCATAGATGCCGCCCAGGATGATCACCGGCATCAGCAGCGCCGGAAAGGCATGAAACCCGCGCCGCGCCACCTCGCCCGACAGTTCTGAAAAGGACGGCTTGTCATCGAGCACGAGGTTGAACTTGCGGCTCATCACCAGGTTGATGCCCGAGAATGCCGTCATGATCAGCAGGCCGGGGCCGAGCGTGGCGAGGAAACAGGCGAGGATCGAGGTATCCGTCACCCAGCCGTAGACGATCATCGTGACCGACGGCGGGATGAGCAGCCCCAGGATCGAGGAATTGGCGATGAGAGCGGTCGCGTATTCGCGCGGATAGCCGCGCTTTTCCATCTCGGGGATCAGCAGCGGGCCGATGGCGGCAATCCCCGTCAGCCCCGAGCCCGAAATCGCCCCGATCACCGCGCAGGAGACGGCGGCGACCACGCCCAGGCCACCCCGCACATGGCCGATGAACGCGTTGACGAAGCGCAGAAGCGAGGCCGCGATGCCGCTTTCGGACATGATCGTGCCCGCGAGCACAAAGAGCGGAATGGCCAGCAGCACCGGGTTGCCCAGTTGCTGAAACCCCCAGAGCATCATGCCCTTCATCGTCACGTCGCCGAGGAAATACATCACCATCAGCGCCGCGCCGAAACAGTAGGGCAGCGGCACGCCCAGCGTCAGCGTGATGACCAGCAGGGCAATGGCCAGAAGGGCGATCTCGATCATGACGGCGCTCCCAATGCGAGGCGGCGGAGATGGGCCACGAGATGCGAGGCGGTGTAGGCCATCATCAGCCCCAGCCCGACCAGCAGCGCGATGTCGGAATAGAAGGTCGGGATATAAAGCGTCGGGCTCTCGCGCCAGACGCGCCAGGCGTATTGCGTGTAATCCCACGCCCAGGACAGGAGCCACAGCCCCACGATCAGGCTGATCACCTCGCCGATGACGGCGAGGATGGTGTGGCCCCGCTCGGTCCTGATGAAAATCTCCAGCACGTTGGCGCGGATATGCGTGTTCTCGCGCGAGGCGTTGACCGAGCCGAGGATATAGAGCCAGAGCGTGGGGTAGAGCATCGTCTCTTCCAGCCCCATCACCGGCACCTGCAGCACGTAGCGGGTGATCACCTGCACGAACTGCCCCAGCGCCACCACGCAGATCAGCGCGGTCAGCAGGTATTTCGCGAACCTGTCCATGGCCTCCTCCTTGCCGATGCCTCTGCCGCATCGGCGCTATGCGGATTACACTGGACAGAACTCATAAATTCAATTTGATTATATCTTTGAGTCCATCAATCCGGATTATGGCCAGATGCATCTTTCCCTGCGCCAGCTCGCCACCTTTCGCGAGGTCATGCGCTCCGGCTCGATCAGCCAGGCGGCGCGCAGCGTCGGGCGCACGCAACCGGCGGTCTCGACCATGATCCAGACGCTCGAGGATCAGTTGGGCTTTGACCTGTTCGTGCGCTCGCAAGGCAAGCTCAGCCCGACGCCCGAGGCGCATTTCTTTCTCGAGGAATGCGAGGACATTCTCGGACGGGTGGAACGCACCGAACGCACGCTCGAACGGATCAGCACGCTGCAGGCGGGCAAGCTCAAGATCGCCTGCCACCCGGCGGCCTCGAGCGTGTTCCTGCCGCGCCTGCTCACCCGGTTCCTGCAGGGGCGCGACGATCTCGACATCGCGCTGATCATGCGCTCCTCGGACGTGATCGAAGACCTGATCGCCTCGCAGCAATACGATGTGGGCTTTGCCGAGACCCCCGCGCCCCGCGCCTCGATCGCGCAGATCGCCTATGATCTCGAATGCGTCTGCGTTGTGCACGCCGACGACCCGCTCGCGCGCGCGGCCACCATCACCCCCGGCGACCTCGACGGGCGGCCCATGGCGGTGCTTTTCGACGAACACAACACCGCGGTGCAGACCGAGGCCGCGTTCCGCGCCGCCGGGTGCCGGTTCAACAAGCGGCTGGAGTTGCGCACCTTCCTGCCGGGGCTGCACTTCGTCGAGGCCGGTCTCTGCGTGATCGTCT
>CAJXKX010000331.1 GCA_913055965.1 uncultured Roseovarius sp. | reverse complement strand
GGCGAGGATCACACCCAGCGGCAGGATCTCGTAATTGGCCCAGGGCATCTCCAGCCCCACGAGCCCCAGCACGTCGCGCAGCGGACGGTCGGGAAAATCGCCCAGCTTGTCCATCAGCTCGATCAGCGCGAGCACCACGCCCAGCGCCCCGGCGACGGCCGCGAAGCTGAGCAGGAAACGCCGCGCGAGATAGGCATGGAGGATCATGTGCCCGCCCCCGCCGCGCCATGCCGCCGCGGGCGCAGCGCCGCCGCGATCCGCCAGCGCAGCCCCGGCACCTGCGCCAGCCACAACAGCCCCGCCGCCAGCCCCAGCCCGCCCAGCGACGGCAGGTAGAGCAGCGGCCAGAGCGCCGCACTGACCAGCACCGGCGCGAGCACCGCGCTCTCGACCACCTTGATCGCGATCAGCAGCCCGAATGCCACCAGCACCTGCCGCCAGACGCCGAAGCGGCTGAACGTTCCGTTGAGCAGCGTGGCAAAGCCCACGAGCGCCGCCACGAGGCACATCAGCGCCGAGGTGAACCGGCCGTGCAGCTCGGCCATCACCGCGCCGGGCGCGGCCCCGGTGCGCGCCGCCACCGCCGCCGGGTCGCGCAGCATGTCCGCCGTCGCGGCGAACGCCACCTTGTTGAGGTTGATCGCGTCGCGGCTGACGAGACTGCTGATATCGTAGGAGAAATCCTCGAAATGGGTGGTAAAGAGGCGCTGCCCCGGCTCGCGGATGTTCTGCGCCAGCCCCGCCACCATCACCAGCCGCGTGCCCGCCGGGTCCTGCACGAGATAGGCGCGCGACGAGGTATAGGTGACCGCGCTTTCGGGGTTGCGCCGGTCCGACAGGAACACGTCGCGCAACTCGCCGCCGGGGGTGATCTCGCGGATGTAGAAGGTGATCCCCGGGGCCGGATGCAGGAACTCGCCCGCCGTGAGCAGCTGCGCGGTGACGTTGCGCGACACCTCGTCCTCGCGCAGGCGCAATTGGCTCAGGCTGTTGGGAATCAGCAGATGCGCCAGGATCGACATCATCAGCGCCACGATCAGCCCGAACGCCGCCACCGGGCGCGCCAGCCGCCACGGCGAATAGCCGGTGGCCTGCACCACCGCCAGCTCGCTGTCCGACGACAGGCGGTGCACCACGTAGACGGCGGCGGCAAAGGCGGCGATGGGCAGCATCGAGCCGATCACCGCCGGCAGGGTCAGCGCGGTGAACTCGAAAAAGACCCATGCGGGCTGGCCGTCGCCGATCAGCTTGTCGAACATGCGCACGGCCTTGTTGATCCAGAAGATCGACACCAGCACGAGCGCGAAGAAGCCGAACAGCACCATCAATTGCGACAGCATGTATCTGTCGAATCTGGTCACATTTTTCCCCCGCGGCAGCAGTCTTGCCGGGCAACCTAGCGGAATTGAATGCGGGGGAAAACTGCTAACTGGCCATCGGCGGCGCGGCGCGCTAGGTCTTTGGCGTCAACCCTCAGCAAGGAGCCCTGCCGCATGACCACCCCCGCCCCCGTCCGCTTCACGCAGACCGATCTCGACGCCATCGCCGCCGCCGAAGGGCGCGTGGCCGTCATCGTGACCCCGGAGGGCAAGCTCGATCCCGGCGGGCGGCGGATCAACCGGCTGACTCGCGGGGCGCTGGCGCGGATGATCGAGGGCGGCGCGCTCGACGGCAAGGAGCCGGGCGCGGTACTGAGCCTCGCCTGGCCCTCGGGGCTGGCGGCGCGGGCGCTCGACGTGGTGGTGCTGCCGCGCAACGCCGACGCCGCCACCTGCCGCAGGGCGGGCGTGGCGCTGGGCCGGGCCAAGGGAACGCGGCCGCTCACCCTTCTGGCGGGCGCGCTGCGGCGGCCCGCCGAGATGGCCCTCGGCGCCGTGCTGCGGGCCTACGAGTATACCCGCCACAAGACCGCCGAGACCGAGACGCCGGGCGAGATCACCGTGATGCTGAACGACCCCGATGCCGCCGAGGCGGCATTCACGCCGCTGCGCGAGGTGGCGGCCGGCATCTTCCTCACGCGCGACCTGGTGAACGCGCCGGCCAACCACCTGACCACCACCGCCTTCGTCGCCGAGATCGAGGCGCTGTCGGCGCTGGGCGTCAAGGTCACGGTGCTGGACGAGGCCGAGATGGAACGGCTGGGCATGGGGGCGCTGCTCTGCGTCGGACAGGGCAGCGACAGCCCCTCGCACCTGGCGGTGATGGAATGGCAGGGCGGCGGCGACGAGGCGCCGCTGGCGCTCGTGGGCAAGGGGGTGGTGTTCGACACCGGCGGCATCTCGATCAAGCCCGCCGCGGGGATGGAGGACATGACCATGGACATGGGCGGCGCGGGCGTCGTCACCGGAGTCATGCGCGCGCTCGCCGGGCGCAAGGCCCGCGCCAACGTGGTGGGGCTCGTGGGCCTGGTCGAGAACATGCCCTCGGGCAGCGCGGTGCGCCCCGGCGACGTCGTCACCTCGATGAAGGGCGACACGATCGAGGTGATCAACACCGATGCCGAGGGGCGGCTCGTGCTGGCCGATGTGCTGTGGTACGCGCAAAAGACCTATCAGCCCCGCGCCGTGATCGACCTCGCCACCCTCACGGGCGCGGCGATCATCGCGCTGGGCCACGAGAACGCGGCGGCGCTGTCGAACGACGACGCGCTGTGCGACGCGGTGCTCGGGGCGGCCCGCACCGAGGGCGAGGGGCTGTGGCGGCTGCCGCTGGGCAAGGGCTATGCCAAGGCGCTCAAAAGCCGCATCGCCGATGTCAAGAACGTGGGCGGGCGGCCCGCGGGCACGATCACCGCGGCCGAGTTCCTCCACCGCTTCATCGAGGAGAGCACCCCTTGGGTGCATCTCGACATCGCGGGCATGGCGAGCGTCAAGGCCGAGAGCGTGCATGCCCCCGAGGGCGCGAGCGGCTGGGGAGTGCTGACGCTCGACCGTCTGGTGCGCAGCCGGTTCGAGGAGAGCTGATGGGGGCCGCCTATTTCTATCACCTGACGCGGCACCCGCTGGAGCGGACGCTACCGATGCTGCTGGAAAAGGCGCGCGCGGCGGGCTGGCGCGTGGCGGTGCGCGGACGCGACCCGGCGCGGATGGACCGGCTCGACCTGCGGCTCTGGGAGGGGCCAGAGGACGGCTTTCTGCCGCATGGCCGCGCGGGCGGCCCGCATGACGCGCTGCAGCCCGTGCTGCTGACGACCGGGACGGAGCGGCCCAACGGCGCGGTCTGCGTGATGGCGGTGGACGGGGCCGAGGTGATGCCGGAGGAGGTGCAGGCGCTGGAGCGGGTCTGCATCCTCTTCGACGGCAATGACGGCGCGGCGGTGGAGGCCGCGCGCGGGCAGTGGCGCGCGCTGACCGGCGCGGGTTGCGCCGCGCAATACTGGTCCGAAGCAGCGGGCAGATGGGAGAAGAAGGCCGAGGCCTGAGGGCCCGTTGAGGTCGGCCGTGGCCAGGGAACGGGCGCGCGCAGCCCGCCCCCCCGCCCGGGTTTCAGAAGGACATGATCCGCGTGTCTTCGGCCAGCAGACGCTTGGCCACGGCGGGCGGCTTGGCGGCGGTGATGCCGTCGAGCAGCGCATCGGCCCCCACGCCCTT
>CAJXKX010000330.1 GCA_913055965.1 uncultured Roseovarius sp. | reverse complement strand
GCGCAGGCCGCGCCGCTCATCGTGATGGACGAGCCGACCGCAAGCCTCGATTTCGGCAATCAGGCGCAGGTTCTGGCGCAGGTGGCGGGGCTGGCCGGAGAGGCCGGTCAGGGGGTGATCCTGTCGACGCACGACCCCGATCAGGCCTTCGCGCTCGGGGCCGATGTGGTGCTGATGAGCGCGGGCCGGATCATCGCGCAGGGGGCCGCCGGGACGGTGCTGAGCGGTGCCGCGCTCAGCCGGGTCTATGGCCTGCCGGTCGCGGTGGAGGTGACAGAGAGCGGGCGGCGCGTCTGCCTGCCCGCGCTGCGCGGCTGACCGGCGCGGCTTTTGCGTGTTTTCAAGGGGGCGCGAAGTTGCTAACCCCGCGCCATGAAGCGCATGAGGCGAAGATGACCACGATCAGGCTGCACAATACCCGCACCCGCAAGAAGGAGGAGTTCGTTCCTCTCGACCCCGAGAACGTGCGGATGTATGTCTGCGGGCCCACGGTCTATGACCGGGCGCATCTGGGCAATGCGCGGCCCGTGGTGGTGTTCGACGTGCTGTATCGTCTGTTGCGGCATGTCTACGGGCCGGATCACGTGACCTACGTGCGCAACTTCACCGACGTGGATGACAAGATTAACGCGCGCGCGGCGGAGAGCGGGCGGGAGATTTCCGAGATCACGGCGGAGACGACGCAGTGGTTTCTGGATGACATGGCGGAACTGGGCGCTTTGGAGCCCGACCACATGCCGCGCGCGACGCAGTATATCCCGCAGATGGTGGCGATGATCGAGGGGCTGATCGAGAAGGGCCATGCCTACGAGGCGGAGGGCCATGTGCTCTTTGCCGTGGACTCGTGGCGCGAGGGCTATGGCAAGCTGTCGGGGCGGTCGGTCGACGACATGATCGCGGGCGCGCGGGTGGAGGTGGCCCCCTACAAGCGCAACCCGATGGATTTCGTGCTGTGGAAACCGTCGGACGAGGGGCAGCCGGGGTGGGACTCGCCATGGGGGCGGGGTCGGCCCGGCTGGCATATCGAATGCTCAGCGATGGCCTATGAGTTGCTGGGCGAAAGCTTCGACATTCATGGCGGCGGCAACGACCTGATGTTTCCGCACCACGAGAACGAGATCGCCCAAAGCTGCTGCGCCCATCCCGAGGGGGATTTCGCGCGCTACTGGCTGCATAACGAGATGTTGCAGGTCGAGGGCAAGAAGATGTCCAAGAGTTTGGGCAATTTCTTTACGGTGAGGGATTTGCTGGATCAGGGCGTGCCGGGGGAGGTGATCCGGTTCGTGTTTCTCTCTACGCATTACCGGAAGCCGATGGACTGGACAAGAAACAAGGCAAAGGATGCGCTGAAAGAACTTCAAGAGTGGTATCGACTAGTGGACGGCGTGGAGCCGCTTTCACCTTATCCCGAAGTAATCAAGGCGCTTTCGGATGATCTGAACACCTACAACGCTCTTTTTTCTCTTAGAGGTCTGTACAAGCGTGTTTCGCTGTTTGACTCAAAGTTAATCGACCACATGGAGGAGTTTGATAGCCTTGAAGAGGCGAAAGGGGTCTTTCTTGCCTCTGCACAACTGCTTGGGCTACTTGCAAGGCGCACCGGTATGCCGACCTTGCTGCCCGTCGAAAGATCACGGACGTTGGAGTTGCTCGAGTTTAAAATGGTAGCAATCCGAGCTATTGCACTACATGAAAATGACTTTTCTGTTTTTGATAGAAAAAAAGCGGAGCTGCTTGGTGCTGGTATCGAGGTTCGCGTGACAAAGGACGGGATCGAACTGATTCCCGGCCCCGACTTCGATCCTGCCAAGCTGGAGGCGTTGAAGTAATGCGCCTGTCCGCTCACCGCCTGCAAGCCGCGCGAGGGCCCGACCGCAGGGGGGCGCTGCCCGGTTTGTGGGGAGTACTTTATGGTGCCGACTACTGTTACGGTCATTCGGGGTGCAGCGTCGCAAAAGCGCCCGCCCGGGGGGCGGTCGGGCGCTCGCGCGGCGGTGCCTGCGGCACCTTGATTCCGCGCGGGAGGGTGGCATGACCCGCGAACGCCTCTATCTCTACGACACCACCCTGCGCGACGGGCAGCAGACGCAGGGCGTGAGCTTCTCCACGCCCGAGAAAATCCAGATCGCTCAGGCGCTCGACCGGCTGGGCGTCGATTACATCGAGGGCGGATGGCCCGGCGCGAACCCGACCGACAGCGCGTTTTTCGACGCGGTGCCAGAGACCCGTGCGACGCTCACCGCCTTCGGCATGACCAAGCGCGCCGGGCGGTCGGCGGAGAATGACGAGGTGCTGGCGGCGGTGATGAATGCGGGTACGCAGGCCGTTTGCCTTGTCGGCAAGACGCATGATTTCCACGTCACCGAGGCGCTTGGCATCACTCTGGAGGAAAACGTCGAGAACATCGCCCGTTCGGTTGCGCATCTGGTCGGGCAGGGGCGCGAGGCGCTGTTCGATGCCGAGCATTTCTTCGATGGCTATTGCGCCAATCCCGATTATGCGCTGGCGTGCCTGCGCGCGGCCTATGAGGGGGGCGCGCGGTGGGTCGTGCTGTGCGACACCAATGGCGGCACCCTGCCCGCCGAGATCGGCCGCATCGTGGCCGAGGTGATCGCGGCAGGCATCCCCGGCGACCGGCTGGGCATCCACACCCATGACGACACGGAAAACGCCGTGGCGGGCAGTCTCGCCGCCGTCGATGCGGGCGCGCGGCAGGTGCAGGGCACGCTGAACGGGCTGGGCGAGCGGTGCGGCAATGCCAACCTGACCACGCTCATTCCGACGCTGATGCTGAAGCCGCCCTATGCCGAGGCCTATGAGATCGGGGTGAGCCGCGAGGGGCTGAAGAGCCTGACGGCGGTGAGCCGGCAACTGGATGAAATCCTCAACCGCGTGCCCCTGCGGCAGGCGGCCTATGTGGGGGCCTCGGCCTTTGCCCACAAGGCCGGGCTGCACGCGAGCGCGATCCTCAAGGATCCCAGCACCTACGAGCATATCGACCCCGAACTTGTGGGCAATGCGCGGATCATCCCGATGTCCAACCAGGCGGGGCAGTCGAACCTGCGGCGACGGCTGGCCGAGGCGGGGATCGAGGTGGCGCCGGGTGACGCGCGCCTCGCCCGCCTGCTCGAGGTGATCAAGGAGCGCGAGGATCAGGGCTATACCTATGACAGCGCGCAGGCGAGTTTCGAGATTCTCGCGCGCAAGGAACTGGGGCAGATGCCCGACTTCTTCGAGGTCAAGCGCTACAAGGTCACGGTGGAGCGGCGTAAGAACAAGTATGACCGTATGGTGAGCCTGTCGGAGGCGGTGGTCGTGGTCAAGGTGGGCGGCGAGAAGAAGCTGTCGGTCTCCGAGTCGATGGATGCCGAGGGCCATGACCGGGGCCCGGTCAACGCGCTGGCGCGGGCGCTGGCCAAGGATCTCGGGCCCTACCAGGATCAGATCGCCGACATGCATCTGGTGGATTTCAAGGTGCGCATCACCCAGGGCGGCACCGAGGCGGTGACGCGGGTGATCATCGACAGCCAGGACGGCGCCGGGCGGCGCTGGTCGACGGTGGGGGTGAGCCCCAATATCGTCGATGCCAGCTTCGAGGCGC
>CAJXKX010000329.1 GCA_913055965.1 uncultured Roseovarius sp. | reverse complement strand
CCGCGCCTTCAAGGCCGGGCAGGTCGCTGGCCGTGGGCGGCGGCGCGTAGGCGCCCGCGCGCTGGAGCGCGTCGGGGCGGTTCACGCCGGCATAGGCCAGCTTGATCAGGATGTCGCCGTGGCCGGGTTCGGGCACCGGGCGTTCGGTCAGGGTCAGCACGTCGGGCGCGCCGGGCTTGGAAATCTCGACGGCGCGCATCGTGTCGGGCAGTGTCATCGGCGGGTGCCTCCCCAATGGCCCGGGTAGCCCGGGCGTGGCGCGCCGGGCGCGCGGATGTGTTCGAAGACGCGGCCGGGGCCGTTCATGAAGCCTTCGAAAAGCCGGGAGCCGGTCACGCGGCCCTTCACTTTCTCGAACTGCATCACGTCGTCGATGCGGCGGTCGAGGAAGGCCCAGGTCGCCTCGCGCCCCTCGCTTTCGTCGCCGAGCCAGTAGAGCACGGTGGACGAGTAGACGCCCGAAAGCGTGGCGCGCTTGGTGTACCAGTTGATATCCTGCGAGGTGTCGCCCAGCGCCGTCCAGATGCGATCGGCGGTGCGCCACAGGGCGCGGGTGCCGTCGCCTGCGTATTGCGGCAGGGCAAACAGCGTCATGCCGCGCCGCACCAGTTCGCGATCCTCGACCAGGTCGAGCCGTGTGCGCACGGCAAAGGCCACCCTGTCGCGGAATCGCATCGCGCCGAGATCGGCCTGTTCCAGCGCCGCCACCATCGCGGCGTCGCCCGCCTCGTGATAGGCAAGCGCCAGGTCCACCGCGCCGCGCGGGCAGACGGCATCGACCAGAGCGCGGTCGATGCCCGTCTCTTCGGCGGCGAGGCGGAGTGTCGTCTCGCTCCAGCCGTCGAAGGGGACATGCGGCTTGGCGGCTTCGAGCAGGCGGGTTTTCGGATCGGTCTCGGACATGAGGATTCCTCCGGTTCCGCACCCTAGACAAGTTCGGGGTGCTTTGCTATACGGCAGCTTCCTGCACTCTTGCAACTCAACTTAGGAAGGTGGTGACACCACATGCAGGTTAGTGTTCGCGACAACAATGTCGATCAGGCGCTCCGCGCCCTGAAGAAGAAATTGCAGCGCGAAGGCGTGTTCCGCGAAATGAAGCTCAAGCAGCATTTCGAGAAACCGTCCGAGAAAAAGGCGCGCGAGAAGGCCGAAGCGATTCGCCGTGCCCGGAAACTGGCACGCAAGAAAGCGCAGCGCGAAGGTCTGCTCTGACGCCCCGCCGCGTTTCATGCGCGACACGAAAATGACGACCCCCGGGCGGATGCTTCGGGGGTTTGTCTTTGTCCGGGGGGCCGTTTTCCGGTGTCGGTATCGCGTCGGTATCTTGTCGGTATGTCATCGGTGACGCGGCGGGCATGGCGGCGCGCTTGACAACCCCCCGGCCCCGCGCGAGACACCGCGCCATGATGATGACCTTCCTCCATGTCGCCGCGGGCGGTGCGCTGGGCGCGGTGCTGCGCCTTGGCGTCACGCTGGGCATGGCCCGGGTCTCGGGCCCGGGTTTTCCGTTGGGGGTGCTGACGGTGAACGTGCTGGGCTCGTTCCTCATCGGCGGGTTGGTGGTGCTGTCGTTTCACCGGGGGCTGGAGCATCTCAACCCGTTCCTCGTCACCGGGGTTCTGGGCGGGTTCACCACCTTTTCCACCTTTTCGCTGGAGGCGCTGACGCTCTACGAGCGCGGTGCGGCGGGGGCGGCGGCGGCCTATGTCGGGCTGTCGGTGGTCCTGTCGCTGGCGGCGGTCGCGCTGGGGGCGTGGCTGGCGCGGGCGGTGCTGGCATGACCGGGGTGCAGACGCGCAGCGTGGGCCCGGGCGAGGGCGATCAGCGGCTCGACCGCTGGCTCCGGCGGCAGTTTCCGCACCTGACGCAGGGGCAGATCGAGAAGATGTGCCGCAAGGGCGAGGTGCGGGTCGATGGCGGGCGCGTGAAATCCGCGACCCGGCTGGAGGAGGGGCAGGCCGTGCGCATCCCCCCGATCCCCGATCCGGGCACCAAGCCGAAGCACGACACCGTGCGCATCAGCGACGCCGACGCGGCGATGATCAAGGGCTGCGTGATCTGGCGCGACGATCACATCATCGCGCTCAACAAGCCGCCGGGCCTGCCGGTGCAGGGCGGCAGCGGGCAGGCGCGGCACGTCGACGGGCTGGCCGAGGCGCTGCGCTTCGGGGCGGAGGAAAAGCCGCGCCTCGTTCATCGCCTCGACAAGGACACCTCGGGCGTGCTGCTGCTGGCGCGGACGCGCGCGGCGGCCAAGGGGCTGACGACCGCCTTCCGGCACCGCGCCACGCGCAAGATCTACTGGGCCGCCGTGGCGGGCGCGCCAAGCCCGCGCGTGGGCACGATCCGCTATGGTCTCGTCAAGGCGCCGGGGCATGGCGCGGGCGGCGAGGGCGAGAAGATGCATTGCCTCCACCCGCGCGAGGTGGCGGGCACCCCCGGTGCCAAGGCCGCGACCACCGATTACGCGATGATCGAGAACGCGGGCGGGCGCGTGGCGTGGATGGCGCTCATCCCCGTGACGGGGCGCACCCATCAGTTGCGCGCGCACATGGCCGAGATCGGCCACCCGATCGTGGGCGATGGCAAGTATGGCGGCTCGGGGCAGGAGAACCTGGGCGACGGTTGGGGCGCGCAACTGGGCGGTGAAGTGAGCCGCAAGCTGCACCTGCACGCGCGCTCGCTGACCATCGAGCACCCGGTGACGCGGGCGATCCTGCATCTTGTCGCGCCGCTGCCGCCGCACATGGCGCGGACCTGGGAGCTGTTTCAGTGGCGCGCCTCGGAGGCCCCCGACGACCCGTTCGAGGACATCGCATGACCGGGCGGCTGCGGCTCGTGATCTTTGACGTGGATGGCACGCTGGTGGACAGTCAGGGCGATATCCTGGCGGCGATGCGGGCCGGGTTCGAGGCGGTGGGCGAGGCGGCCCCGCCGCGCGAGACCATCCTGGGGATCGTCGGCCTGTCGCTCGACGTGGCGGTGGCGCGGCTGGCCCCGCACCTGCCCGAGGCCGCGCGGCGCGAGATCGTCGAGGGCTACAAGGCCGCCTACATGGCATTGCGCGCGGGGCAGGGCGTGGCGCTGTCGTCGCCGCTCTACCCGCAGGCGCGCGAGACGCTGGACGCGCTGCGCGGCGTGCCCGAGGTGCTGCTGGGCGTGGCGACCGGCAAATCGGCGCGCGGTCTGTCGAAGCTGGTGGAGGGGCACGCGCTGGAGGGGTATTTCGTGACCCGGCAGGTGGCCGACCATCACCCCTCGAAGCCGCATCCCGCGATGCTGCTGGCGGCGCTGGCGGAAACCGGCGTCGATCCGCGCGACGCGGTGATGGTGGGCGACACGAGCTATGACATGGAGATGGCCCGCGCCGCCGGGATCGCGGGGATCGGCGTGACCTGGGGCTATCACCGGGCCGAGGCGCTGGGCGCGGCGGCGCGGCTGGTCGGGGATTTCGGACAGCTGGGGACGGTGCTGACGCAGGAATGGGGAGCCTGGACATGAGCGAATGGGCGGCCAAACGGTTCTGGACCCGGGCGGAGGCGGCCGAGGCTGCGGACGGCTATGGCGTGCGGCTCGACGGGCGGGCGGGGCGCACCCCCGCCAAGGCC
>CAJXKX010000328.1 GCA_913055965.1 uncultured Roseovarius sp. | reverse complement strand
GGTGCTCTGGGCGGACGCGGATGACCGCACGCTCGTGCTGGCACGGCCGGACGGCGGCTACGCAGTTGTACTGAACCGCACGCCCGCCATCGCCCCCGACCGGCTGCGTGCGGCGCGCGAGATCCTGGCCTGGAACGGCGTCACCCCGTGATCGAGCCCTGGGTTCTCGTCGCGCTGGCCGCGGCCGCGGTACAGACCGCGCGCTTCGCGCTGCAAAAGACGCTCAAGGGCGCCGGGTTGTCGGCCGCCGGGGCCACTTTTTCGCGCTTTCTCTACGCTGCCCCGCTGGCGCTCGTCGTGTCCGCCGTGGCGCTCTGGGTGACGGACGCCGCCCTGCCGCCCCTCACCCCGCGGTTCTGGGCCTTCGCGGTCATCGGCGGACTGGGCCAGATCGTGGCCACGATGGCGACCGTGCAGCTTTTCTCCGAGCGCAACTTCGCCGTCGGCATCGCCTTCACCAAGACCGAGCCCTTGCTGGTCGCTCTTTTCTCGTTCGTGCTGCTGGGCGAGCGGATTTCCTCCGCCGGCTTCGCCGCGATCCTCGTCGGGGCGGCGGGCGTCGTGCTCCTGTCCTGGCGCACCGGCGGCGGGCGGCTGGCGCTCTTCAACCGGGCGACGGGGCTGGGCCTTCTCGCAGGCGCGCTCTTCGGGCTCGCGGCCATCGGCTATCGCGGCGCGACGCTGGAGGTGCCGAGCGCCGATCCGCTGTTGCGCGCGGGGCTGACGCTGGCGGCGGTGACGTTGATGCAGGCGGTGGCGCTGACCCTGTGGCTGGTCTGGCGCGAGCCGGGGCAGGTGGGGCGCGTCATCGCCGCGCGGCGCACTGCCGTCTGGATGGGCCTCACCGGCATGGCCGGAAGCCTGTGCTGGTTCACCGCCTTCACGCTGCAGAACGCCGCGATGGTGTTTGCCGTGGGGCAGGTCGAGGTGATCTTTTCGCTGCTGGCCTCGGTGCTGGTCTTCGGCGAGCGCATCACCCGGCGCGAGGGCTGGGGGATCGCGCTCGTCACCGCCTCGGTGCTGGGGGTGGTGGCGCTGCGCTGAGCGCCGTGCGCGGCCCGGTCAGGACCCGGACACATGCCGGTGCAGCAGGTAGAGCAGCAGGCCGAAGATCATCAGGTCGAGCACGACCCCGCCCGTGAGACGCAGCAGCGCGGTCTTGCGCCGCTCTCGCGGGTCGATGCGGTCGAGATGACGGTTCAGGTCGGCAAAGGCCGCATCGACGTCGCGGCGGTCGAGCAGGCGGGCGAGGCGGGGGTGGCCCATCCAGTCGCGCGCGCCCAGCAGCGTGGCGGCGGCACGGCGCTGGCGGCGGGGCAGCAGCCGCCCGGCGCGATGTACCTGCCGCTCGAACGTCGCGCCGCGCAGGTGCAGCTTGTCGCGCAGCGCCCCCTGCAGCGCCGCGAGCCGGTCGTCGAACTCTTTCCTGTCGATCATCGGCGGTGTGTCCGTCGCTTCTGTCGTCGCAGCGGGCGGGGCTGGTCATCGGCGCGGCGCGGCGCTATGCAGGCCCGCATGTTAAACATGATCGAGCATGGCCACGCCTCTGACAAGCCCGGATTGCTGATCGCGCACGGCCTTTACGGCTCGGCGCGCAACTGGGGCGTGATCGCGAAGCGGCTGTCGGACGCGCGCCGCGTGGTCGCGGTGGACATGCGCAATCACGGGCAAAGCCCGTGGTTCGACAGCCACGGATACCCCGACATGGCGGGCGACCTTGCCGAGGTGATCGAGAGCCTGGGCGGCGAGTGGTATGTCCTGGGCCATTCGATGGGCGGCAAGGCGGCGATGATGCTGGCGCTCACGCGGCCCGAACTGGTGCACGGCCTGATCGTCGCCGATATCGCCCCGGTGGCCTATGGCCACAGCCAGATCCAGTATGTCGAGGCGATGAAGGCGGTGGAACTCGACCGGGTCGAGCGGCGCGCCGATGCGGGCGCGCAATTGCGCGACAGGGTGGACAACCCCGACCTCGTGCCGTTCTTTCTGCAGGCGCTCGACGTCAAGGCGCGGCGCTGGCTGCTCAATCTCGACGTGCTGGCGCGCGAGATGCCGAAAATCCTCGGCTTTCCCGAGATATCGGGCAGCTACGCGGGCCGCGCCCTGTTCTTGGCGGGGGCGCTGTCGGAGTATGTCGCCCCCGAACACCGCGACCGGATCAGGGCGCTGTTTCCCGCCGCGCGCTTCGCGAAGATACCGGGCGCGGGCCATTGGCTCCATGCCGAGAAGCCGCGCGAATTCGAGGCGGCGGTGCGCGCCTGGCTCGAGGCCTGAACGCGGGCGGTCAGGCGTCTTCGTAGAGCTTTTTCGTCACGATCCACGTCACCGGGATGGCGGCGGCAAAGCCGAGCGCCGCCGCGATCAGGATGGGCGCGAGCGTGTCCTGCCCGATGACGAGCGCGGCGATCACGGCGGAGCCTGCGAGCGTGGAGCCGATGAAGAGATGCAGGATGAAACCTAGGCGAAGCATGGGCATGTCCGGGGCTGTGGATCGGTGCGTCCATACCTGCCAGTCTCCGGCGGTGCGTGCCTTGATCTGGGTCACGGCGTAGCGGATTTACAGATCGGGGCGGCGTCGGGTAACCTCGCTCCATATCCGCAGGCGGGAGAGCCCCCATCACCGACGATCGCAGCCACGTGGACAAGGTTCTCGAACAGTCCCGATCCGCCTCTGCCCCGGCGCGGTCGCGCGTGGTGGCGTCCTGGCGGCGCTCGATGGTGCAGCACGGGCTCGACCCCGCCGAGCGGCGCGCGCCCGGGCGCGTGGAGGAGGCCGAGTTGCGGCAGCGGCGGGCGGGGCTTGAGCGGTTCCTGCAGGTGGCCGCGCCGAAGCTGGATCAACTCTTCGGTCTGCTGGGGCATTCGGGCTGTGCGGTGCTGCTGACCGATGCAGAGGGCGTGGTGCTCGATCAGCGCTGCGCCGAGGGCGATGCCGCGATCTTTCAGGATTGGGGGCTGTGGCAGGGGGCCGACTGGTCCGAGGCGGCCGAGGGCACCAACGGGATCGGCACCTGCATCGCCGAGGATCGCCGTGTCATCATCCATCGCGGCGAGCATTTCCTCGCGCGCAACACCGCGATGAGCTGCATGGACGCGCCGATCTACGGGGCCGACGGGCGGATCATGGCGGCGCTCGACGTGTCTTCGGCGCGGTCGGATCAGACCGAGGCGTTCAACCGGCTGATCGGCGCGATGGTGGCGCAGACCGCGCGGCAGATCGAGGCCGACAATTTCCGCGCCGCCTATCCGCGCGCGCGCATCCTCTATGCCGATCACGATGACAGCGAGGCGGCGATGCTGCTGGCCGTCGATGGCGACGATATCGTCGTGGGGGCCACCCGCGCGGCGCGCAAGGCGTTCAGCCTGGGCAGCGAGGCGGCGATCCGCCCGGTGCCCGCGAGCGACATTTTCGGCCGCGAGGACGGGCCGCGCGGCTTCGAGAGGGCCGAGCGCGCGGCGGTGATTCGTGCGCTGGCGCGGGCCGGGGGGAATGTTTCCGAGGCCGCGCGGGCGCTGGGCATAGGCCGCGCGACGCTCTACCGGCGGATGAAACGGCTGGGCCTCAACGAAAGCACCGGCGATCTGTCTCAGGACTGAGACAGGTGCGCC
>CAJXKX010000327.1 GCA_913055965.1 uncultured Roseovarius sp. | reverse complement strand
ATTGCGAACTGACAGTCAAGGACGACAAGGTCGTTTCCGATCACGGCGTGATCATCGTCGGCTACACCGACTTCCCCTCGCGCATGGCGACGCAGAGCTCGACGCTGTATGCCACCAACCTGCGCCACATGCTCGACGACCTGACGCCCGAGAAGGACGGCAAGCCGAACGTGAACATGGAGGACGACGTGATCCGCGGCGCCACCGTGGTGCACGAGGGCGAAATCACCTATCCGCCGCCTCCGCCCAAGACCCAGGCGATCGCGGCGCCCAAGCCGAAACCCAAGGAAAAGACGCCCGAGGAGAGGGCGGCCGAGGAGGCCGCTGCCTTTGCCCGGGACACCAAGTTCCAGTACAAGATGCTGGGAATCGGGACGGCCCTGGTGCTGCTGGTCGGCGCGGTCGCGCCCGAGAGCTTCATGCAGCACTTCATCGTCTTCGCGCTGGCCTGCTTCGTCGGTTATCAGGTGATCTGGGGGGTCGCGCATTCACTGCACACGCCGCTGATGGCGGTGACCAACGCGATTTCGGGGATCATCGTCGTGGGCGCGCTGCTGCAGGTGGGTTCGGACAATTCCAGGGTGATCCTGCTGGCGGCGATTTCGATCCTGATTGCCTCGATCAACATCGTGGGCGGCTTCCTGGTCACGCGCCGGATGCTGGCCATGTTCCAGAAGAGCTGAGGGGGCAGACATGAACGAAGGTCTGGTTACGGCCGCATATATTTCGGCCTCGATCCTCTTCATCCTGTCGCTCGGCGGGCTGAAGGGTCAGGAAAGCGCCAAGCGCGCGATCTGGTACGGCATCGTCGGCATGGCGCTGGCGATGGCGGCCACCATCTTCGGCCCCGGCATCGGCAATTACGCCATCCTGGTCGTCATGGTCGCGATCGGCGGCGCCATCGGCTATGTCGTCGCCAAGCGCGTCGAGATGACAGAGATGCCGCAGCTCGTGGCCGCGCTGCACAGCTTCGTCGGCCTCGCCGCGGTGTTCATCGGACTGAACGCCCAGATGGAGCTGGCGGCGGTGCAGGCGCTGCTCGCCGAGGGCGGCTCCACCGACACCCTTTCGGGCTTTTCCAAGAAACTCGCCGAAAAGACCTCGGTGGAGATCTCGATCCTCAAGGTCGAGGTTCTGCTGGGCATCTTCATCGGCGCGGTCACCTTCACCGGCTCGGTCATCGCCTACGGCAAGCTGGCGGGCAAGGTGGACGGCGCCGCCAAGAAGCTGCCGGGCGGGCACCTGCTCAACGCGGGCGCGGCGGCGCTGTCGCTGCTTTTCGCCGCAATGTACCTGGGCGGCGCGGGCATCTGGACGCTGGTGCTGCTGACGCTGCTGGCGTTCTTCATCGGCTATCACCTGATCATGGGGATCGGCGGCGCCGACATGCCGGTGGTGGTCTCGATGCTCAACAGCTACTCGGGCTGGGCGGCGGCGGCGATCGGCTTTTCGCTCGGCAACGACCTGCTGATCGTGGTGGGCGCGCTCGTGGGCTCGTCCGGTGCGATCCTGAGCTACATCATGTGCAAGGCGATGAACCGGCAATTCGTGAGCGTCATCCTCGGCGGCTTCGGCGGGGCCTCCGGCCCGGCGGCGGAGATCGAGGGCGAGCAGATCGCCATCGACGCCGACGGCGTGGCCAATGCGCTCAACGAGGCGGATTCGGTCATCATCGTGCCGGGCTACGGCATGGCGGTGGCGCAGGCGCAGGGCGCGGTGAGCGAACTTACCTCCAAGCTGCGCGCCAAGGGCAAATCCGTGCGTTTCGCCATCCACCCGGTGGCGGGCCGCCTGCCGGGGCACATGAACGTGCTGCTGGCCGAGGCCAAGGTGCCCTATGACATCGTGCTGGAAATGGAGGAGATCAACGACGATTTCCCCGACACCGACGTGGTCATCGTCATCGGCTCGAACGACATCGTGAACCCGGCGGCGCAGGACGATCCCAACAGCCCCATCGCCGGGATGCCGGTGCTGGAGGTGTGGAAGGCCAAGCAGGTGTTCGTGTCGAAACGCGGGCAGGGCACCGGCTATTCCGGGATCGAGAACCCGCTGTTCTACAAGGAGAACACGCGGATGTTCTACGGCGATGCCAAGGCCAGCGTCTCGAGCCTGCTGGGCAAGATCGAGTAACGCCCGACGGGATGCGAAGGAACGAGGGGGCGCGGCCTGCGGGGCGCGCCCCTTTTTTTCATGGTTTTCGCGCTTGGCCGGCGGCGGATTCGGGGTATTTTCACCAAGAAGAAGCCTGAGCCCTGTGCAGTATGCGTTTGTATTCTGCTAAATCATTGGGTTTTCAGGGAAAACCTCTTTTGTGCCGGGGCGCGGCGCGCTAAGAGCGGCTGAGGATCAGGAGACCGGCCCATGCCCCCCATCGCCGACCATCCGCTGCGCTACGAGTTGACCAACGAGTTGCACGCGCGGCCCTTTCCCACGCTCGCCGCGCCCTGCACGGCGATCTACCTCGCGATCAAGCGCGAGCAGGACGCGGCCAAGCGCGACCGCGCCGCCGATCTGGCGCATCTGACCGCGCTGCTGGATCGCTACGGGGCCAAGCACCCGCAGCCGGGGGCCACGCATTATTTCGGCGAGATCGGGCGCTATCGGCTGAAATGGGAAAGCCATACCGAGATGGTGACCTATACCGTGTTCAGCGACGGCGTCAGCGAACGGCCCTTCGACCCGGCGGATTTCGACGTGTTTCCCGAGGATTGGCTGGCCACGGCCCCGGGGCAGCGGATCACCTCGGCGATGATCCGGGTGGTGCCCTGGCAGAGCCGCGAAGCCACGCGCGCCGATGTCGAGCGCTGGTTCGTGGCCGAGAGCGTGGCGGTGGCGCGGGTGCTCGACGATGCTGGGGTGATCGCGGGGGATTTCCGCATCGATCCCGCCGGGCACCTGCGGTTTTCGCTGCACGCCGCGCCCGGCACCGGGCAGCGGCGGATCGGGCGGATCGTGCAGCGGCTGTGCGAGATCGAGACCTACAAGACCATGTCGATGCTGGGCTTCGCGCGGGTGCGGGCGATGAGCCGCCAGATGGGCGAGACCGACAGCCGCCTGAGCCGGCTGGTGGACGACATGACCGGGGGCAGCCAGCCCGCCGAGGACACGCTCGACGGGCTGCTGGAAGTGTCGGCGGAACTGGAGGCACTGGTCGCGCAATCCTCGTTCCGCTTCGGGGCGACGGCGGCCTACGAGCAGATCGTCCATCAGCGCATCGGCGCGCTGCGCGAGACGCGGTTCGAGGGGCGGCAGACCTTTCACGAGTTCATGATGCGGCGCTACGATCCGGCGATGCGCACCGTGACCGCGACCAAGGAGCGGCTGCGCGCCATGTCGGACCGGGCGATGCGCGCGGGCGATCTCTTGCGCACCGGGGTGGACGTGGCGCGCAGCGCGCAGAACCAGGCGCTGCTGGAGAGCATGGACCGTCGCGCCGACCTGCAATTGCGGCTGCAGCGCACCGTCGAGGGGCTGTCGGTGGTGGCGATCAGCTACTACGCAGTGAGCCTCGGCACCTACCTTCTCGAGCCCGTCGCGAAGAGCGCGGGGATCGAGAAGGTCTGGCTGACGGCGGGGCTGACCCCGCTGGTCATTCTGCTGGTGTGG
>CAJXKX010000326.1 GCA_913055965.1 uncultured Roseovarius sp. | reverse complement strand
GAGCGGCGCATCGCCTGCTCGGCGGGCTCGGTCAGGTTGACGATGCCGCCATCCTCCATCAGCCGCCGCAAGCCCTCGGGCGGCCCCTCCAGCAGCACCGTGTCGGCGAATTGCAGCCGCACCTCGGGCAGGTCGCGGCTGATATTCTGCTCCTGCCGGTGCACGGCCATCAGGTAGACGCCGTATTTGCGCCGCAGCTTCAGGTCCTTGATGGGCCGCCCGCGCAGATGCGAATGCGGCCCCACGCTCGCCTCCATGGTCACCGTGCGCTCGGCGGTCACCGGCTCGAAGCCGCTGTCATCCATGCCGCGGAACTCGACCTCGCCGTTTTCCTTCAGCCCCAGGATCTCGCCGGTATCGGTCTTGATCACCACCCGGTCGCCCGCCGCCAGCACCAGTTCGCGCATGTGGCGGCGCATCGACACCTCGCCGCGCACCACGTCGAGAATCCGCGCGCCCGCGCGGTTGAACGGCAAATCCTCCAGCTTCTTGCCGATATAGCGCGACTCGTGCGGGATGAGCAGCCGCGCGAGAAACTTGCGCTTGCCCTCCTGCCCCATCATGCCCGCCAGCGATGTGCGGTCCGGCAGCAGGAACCGCCCTGCGACGGCCATGTAGATCACCCCCGCCGTGGCCAGCACCAGCCCCGGCAGGGTCATCTCGAACATGGTGAGCGCCGGCTGCCCCGCGTCGCGCGCCACCCCGCTCATCAGGATGTTGGTGGATGTCCCCACCAGCGTCAGCGTGCCGCCGAAGATCGCCGCATAACTCAGCGGGATCAGCAGTTTCGACGAACTCACCCCCAGCGACGCGCCGACCGAGATCATCACCGGCGCGAGCAGGATCACCACCGGCGTGTTGTTCATGAAGGCCGAGGCCATCATCGTGGCGCCCATCATCAGGAACAGCGCCCGCAGGTAGCTGCCCCGCGCCTGCACGCGCAGCCACGCGCCGATGATCTCCAGCACGCCGGTGCGCTCCAGCGCCGCCGAGATGACGAACATCATGGCAATCGTGATCGGCGCCTCCGACCCGAACACCTCGAGAAACGCGCTCGTCTCGATGATCCCGGTGGCCAGCAGCACCGCCGAGGCTCCCATCGCCGTCACAGCGGGCGTGAACACTTCCTTGAAGAAGCACACGAACACGCCCAGCAACAGCAGCAGAACGAAAATCTGGTCAAGGCTCATGATCGGCTGTCGTCCTCACCGGGGATGCAGGCTGACGCGCAGTAACAGCAGGACACCCCCCGATTTCAACAGCTAATTGCGCAACGCCCCCCCTCGCCCGCATCGGCCCCGTCCTCTTCTGGCTTCAAATATCCCGGGGGGTGTGGGGGGCTGGCCCCCCACGGGGGAATGTGGTGTGCGGGGCTGCCCCCCACGGGCACGTCGGTGGGCACCAGCCCCGATCCGGCTCTCAATGCAGCGTGAATTCGCCGGTCACGTTGCGCCATTCCCCCGGCGCGATCAGCTTGCGGTGGCAAAAGCGCACCGAATGCAGCGGCCCCTCGAGCTCGCGCTGCCAGAACTCGATGAATTCGAACAGTTTCGGATGGTCGGGGGCGATATCGTATTCCTGCCACACATAGCTGTTGAGCACGTTGCGATAATCCGGCATCCGGTAAAAGAATTCGGCCGTGGTCACCCCGTAGCCCTTCAACAGCATTTCCGTCTCGGTCATCTCCATCTGTCTGCTCCTGTCGCTGCCTGACCCGATCAGTGTGCCATGACGGAATTACTTTTCAATGAAAACAGTGTGTTATCACTCGGCTTTCGTGGCTGCCACGGGCACCGGACCTGCCCCATTGCACCCCATATCGTGGCTCTGATATAGGTAGGCCAACAAGATATAGCGCATCTCACAGGACGGTAAAAAACGTGAGCGACACGACTCAACCCCCTGAAAATCCAGACGAAATGCCGCCCGCACCCCCCACGGGCCCGCAGGTCTCGATCACCCACGAGATGAAGACGTCCTATCTCGATTACGCGATGAGCGTGATCGTCAGCCGCGCGATCCCGGACTTGCGCGACGGATTAAAACCTGTGCACCGGCGCATCCTCTACGCCATGCACGAGGGCGGCAATACCCATGACAAGCCCTACCGCAAATCGGCGCGCGCGGTGGGCGACGTGATGGGCAAGTATCACCCGCACGGGGATTCGGCCATTTACGACGCGCTCGTGCGCATGGCGCAGGATTTCTCGATGTCGCTGCCGCTGCTGGACGGTCAGGGCAATTTCGGCTCGATGGACGGCGATAACGCCGCGGCGATGCGCTATACCGAGGTGCGCATGGACAAGCCCGCGGCCTTCCTTCTCGCCGATATCGAGAAGGAGACGGTGGATTTCCAGGACAATTACGACGGCAAGGACCGCGAGCCCACCGTCCTGCCCGCGCGCTTTCCCAACATGCTGGTCAACGGCGCGGGCGGCATCGCCGTGGGCATGGCCACCAACATCCCGCCGCATAACCTGGGCGAGGTGATCGACGCCACGCTTGCGCTGATCGACGATCCCGACCTCGGCAGCGAGGACCTGATCCGCTACATTCCCGGCCCCGATTTCCCCACCGGCGGGCTGATGCTGGGCCGGTCGGGCGCGCGCAAGGCCTATCTCGAGGGGCGCGGCAGCGTCATCATCCGCGCCCGCACCCGCACCGAGGAAATCCGCAAGGACCGCTTCGCCATCGTCATCGACGAAATCCCCTACCAGGTGAACAAGGCCGCGATGATCGAACGCATCGCCGAGGCCGCCCGCGACCGCCGCATCGAGGGCATCGCTCATGTCCAGGACGAGAGCGACCGCACCGGCGTGCGCGTGGTGATCGAGCTCAAGCGCGACGCGACGCCCGACGTGGTGCTCAACCAGCTTTACCGCTTCACGCCCATGCAAACCTCGTTCGGCTGCAACATGCTGGCGCTGAACGGCGGCAAGCCCGAACAGCTGACGCTGCACCGCTTCCTGTCGCTGTTCATCCAGTTCCGCGAAGAGGTGGTCGCGCGCCGCACCGCCTATGATCTGCGCAAGGCACGGGAGCGCGCGCATGTGCTCTGCGGTCTCGCCGTGGCGGTGTCGAACGTGGACGAGGTGGTCGCCACCATCCGCGCCTCCGCCGATGCCGCAGAGGCGCGGCAGAAACTGATGGAGCGGCGCTGGCCCGCGGGCGACATCCTCGAATATATCGCGCTCATTGACGACCCCACCCACCGCGCCAACGAGGACGGCACCTATAACCTGTCGGAAACGCAGGCCCGCGCGATTCTCGATCTGCGCCTGCAGCGCCTCACGCAACTGGGCGTCAAGGAAGTCACCGACGAGTTGCAGGACCTCGCGGGCAAGATCAAGGATTACCTCGCCATCCTCGCCAGCCGCGACCGGATCATGCAGATCATCCGCGACGAGCTGCACGAGGTGCGCGACCAGTTCGCCGTGCCGCGCCGCACCGAGATCGTGGACTGGTCCGGCGACATGGAGGACGAAGACCTCATCGAGCGCGAGGAGATGGTCGTCACCGTCACGCAAGGCGGCTATGTCAAGCGCACCGCGCTCGACGAGTTCCGCGCGCAGAAGCGCGGCGGCAAGGGGCTGTCGGGCATGGCCACCAAGG
>CAJXKX010000325.1 GCA_913055965.1 uncultured Roseovarius sp. | reverse complement strand
CGCGGTGGGCATTCTCCCAGTCGATCCAGCGCTCGAAGGGCGCGCGCGCATTCTCGCGGATCTTCGAGGTGACGGGCCCCGGCTCGATCAAGCTGATGTGGATGCCGGTGCCGCGCATCTCGACGCGCAGCGCATCCGTCAGCCCCTCGATGGCGAACTTGGTGCTCACATAGGCCCCGCGCCAGCCCAACGCCACCAGCCCCAGCACCGAGGAATTCTGCACGATCCGGCCATGGCCCTGCGCGCGCATCGCCGGGATCGCCCGCCGCGTGAGGTCGTGCCAGCCAAAGACATTGGCCTCGAAAATCTCTCGCAGCGCACCGCGCGGCAGGTCCTCGACCAGCCCGGGGCAGGCATAGGCGCCGTTGTTGAACAGCGCGTCCAGCCGCCCGCCCGTGGCCTCCAGCACCTCCGCCAGCCCCGTCCCGATGCTCGCCTCGTCGGCATAGTCGATGCGCGGGCTCTCGAACCCCTCGTCGCGCAGCCGCGCGCAATCCGCCTCCTTGCGGCACGATGCAAAGACGCGCCAGCCCCGCGCGCGCATGCCGCGCGCCGCGTCCAGCCCGATGCCCGAGGAACACCCGGTAATGAGAAGAACCCGATCGCTCATCGCAACCTTCTGGCCCGGACCGGCGGGGGATGCAAGCTCAGGGCACGCGGTAGAGCAGCCCCTCGGGCATCCAGCCCGCCTGCCCCGTCTCCGCCACCCGCACCCGGACCCAGCCACCGCCCGGCGCGCGCAACAGGTCCACCTCGTCGTGCCGCTCCAGCCGCGCCACACGGCCATAGCCCTTGCCCGGCCCGAGGCGCAGCACCACCTCCAGCGGGCGCACCGCCCGGCGCGGCAGCCCGTCCCCCGTCTCCGCCATGGCCAGCCCGGCCCTGCGCCTGTCGGAGAGCGGTCCCGGCCGCGTGGCCGCGTCCGGCACGGGCTCTGCCGCGTCCCGCGTGGCCCGCGCCTGCAACGATCCCGGCGCGGGGCGATACGCGTCCCCCCCGCTTATCTCGTAGAATGCCCAGCCGAGAAAAATCAGGGAAACAAGAACGAAGCGCCACATCGCGCGGTCCCCTCACTCAGGAAAAATCACAACCGGTTCAATGCCTGAAAGCCCGCGCAGGATAACCCGATTCGCCCAGGCCCGCGCAGGGGAAATTCGGCACGCCCGGGCCGCGATCCGGCCCGTGCCCGCTTTACGCCCGCGCGCGCCCTCTGTATCACCACATCCATGACCGATCTGCTCGACGACCCCAACATGCGCCCCGAGGCCACCTCCGAGCCGCTGCGCCGCGCCATCGGCGAGCGGTATCTGACCTATGCGCTCTCGACGATCATGCACCGCGCGCTGCCCGATGCGCGCGACGGGCTCAAGCCGGTGCACCGCCGCATCCTCTACGCGATGCGCGAGCTGCGCCTGTCGAGCACCGGGGGCTTCCGCAAATCCGCCAAGATTTCCGGCGACGTGATGGGCAATTACCACCCCCACGGCGATGCCGCGATCTACGATGCCATGGCCCGCCTCGCGCAGGATTTCGCGGTGCGCTACCCGCTGGTGGACGGGCAGGGCAATTTCGGCAATATCGACGGCGACAACCCCGCCGCCTCGCGCTACACCGAGGCTCGGATGACGCCGTTTGCCGAGGCGCTGCTCGAGGGCCTCGCCGAGGACGCGGTCGATTACCGCGACAATTACGACGGCACATTGCGCGAACCGGTGGTGCTGCCCGCCGCCTTTCCGAACCTTCTGGCCAATGGCGCCTCGGGCATCGCCGTGGGCATGGCCACCAACATCCCGCCGCACAACATCGCCGAGCTGATCGACGCCTGCCTGCACCTGATCAAGACCCCCGACGCGCGCGACGACACGCTGCTCAATTACATCCCCGGCCCCGATTTCCCCACCGGCGGCGTCATCGTCGAGCCGCAGGACAGCATCGCACAGGCCTACCGCACCGGGCGCGGCGCGTTCCGCCTGCGCGCCCGCTGGCAGGTCGAGGATCTGGGCCGCGGCGGCTGGCAGATCGTCGTCACCGAAATCCCCTACCAGGTGCAGAAATCCAAGCTGATCGAGCGCATCGCCGACCTGATCCAGACCCGCAAGGTGCCGATCCTCGGCGATGTCCGCGACGAGAGCACCGACGACGTGCGCCTCATCCTCGAGCCGCGCACCCGCAATGTCGATCCCGAGGTGCTGATGGGGCTGATGTTCCGCAACACCGACCTGGAACTGCGCTTCTCGCTCAACATGAACGTGCTGATCGACGGGGTCACGCCGCGCGTCTGCTCGCTCAAGGAGGTACTGCGCGCCTTCCTCGATTTCCGGCAGGAGGTGCTGCTGCGCCGCTCCCGCCACCGGATGGAAAAGATCGACCACCGGCTCGAGGTGCTCGAAGGGCTGATCGTCGCCTTCCTCAACCTCGACCGCGTGATCGAGATCATCCGCTACGACGACGCGCCAAAGGCGGCGCTGATGCGCGAGGATTGGGGGCGGAGCTTCGTTCGTGCCGCCTCCGAGGCCGAGTATGTCTCGCCCGCGCCCTCCGGCGAGGAGGGGCTGACGGAGGTGCAGGCCGAGGCGATCCTCAACATGCGCCTGCGCAGCCTGCGCCGCCTCGAAGAGATGGAACTGCGCGCCGAACGCGACGCGCTGATGGAAGAGCGCGCGGGCCTCGAGGACCTGCTCGACGACACGGGCCTGCAATGGCAGGCCGTGGCCGATCAGCTGCGCGAGGTGAAGAAGACCTTCGGCAAGACCCACCCCATCGGCGCGCGCCGCACCACCTTTGCCGAGGCAGGCGAGGTCGAGGAGGTGCCGCTCGAGGCGATGACCCCGCGCGAGCCCATCACCGTGGTCTGCTCGCGCCGCGGCTGGATTCGCGCCATGACCGGCCATATCGACCTGAACCGCGAGTTGAAGTTCAAGGATGGCGACGGCCCGCGCTTCATCTTTCACGCCGAGACCACCGACCGGCTGCTGCTCTTCGGCACCAACGGGCGGGTCTACACCCTCGCGGCGGCGGGCCTGCCCGGCGGGCGCGGCATGGGCGAGCCGGTGCGTCTGATGGTCGATCTGCCCAACGAGGCCGAGATCGTCGATCTGTTCATCCACCGACCGGGGCGCAAGCTGCTGGTCGCATCCACGGCGGGCGACGGCTTCGTCGTGGCCGAGGACGAGGTGCTCGCCCAGACCCGCACCGGCAAGCAGGTGCTCAACCTGCGCGCGCCCGCCCGCGCGCTGGTATGCCGCCCGGTCGCGGGCGATCACGTCGCCTGCGTGGGCGAGAACCGCAAGGTGCTGGTCTTTGCCCTCGACGAGTTGCCGGAACTGGCGCGCGGCAAGGGCGTGCGGCTTCAGAAATTCAAGGATGGCGGGCTGTCGGACGTCACCACCTTCACCCTCGCCGACGGCCTGAGCTGGCGCGACCCGGCGGGCCGCACCCGCACCGAAAGCGACCTCACCGAATGGCTGGGCAAGCGCGCGGGCGCGGGCCGCATGGCCCCGCGCGGCTTCCCGCGCGACAACCGCTTTACCTGAGGGGGTTTTGGCCTGTTCCTGCCATTAGGCGCAACGTTTGAGAAGCCGCGCAGCGCCCGACCGCGGGTGGGCGCTCCAACGG
>CAJXKX010000324.1 GCA_913055965.1 uncultured Roseovarius sp. | reverse complement strand
AATGAAGGAAGCACGGCGGTCGGCGATCCACTGCGCGGTCGCGGCGGTGGCGGCGGGGCTGGCGCTGGTTGCGCTCGACGGGACCGAGGGGGGCGCGCTGGTCAGCGCGTTTCGCGCCGACCGCCTGCCCGAAGCGTCCGCGCCGCTTGCCGTCACGGTGCTGATGGCGGCGGGCGCGGCGCTGTCGGTGCTGTTCGCGTCGCGGATGCGGGCCGAGGCCGGGCCTGTCGCGCCGATCCTGTGGGCGCTCGCCGCGGCCATGACCGGGCCGGGGGTGGCCCTCGCGCTGGAGCTGACATGGCAGCCCGGCGCGGTGCTGGGCGGCTACCCCAGGGCACTGCACGTGATGGCCATGGCGGCGCTGATGGTGACGCTGGCCGTGCGGGGTGCGCCGCGCGCGCCCGAGCCGCGCCTTCTGGCCGCGCTCCTTGCCGGGGCGGCGCTCACGCTCATTGCGCTGGCGCTCTTCGTGGTGTTGAGCAAGGCGGCGCTGACCGTGGCGCTGGCGGTTCTGGTGCTGGCCGCCGCCGTGATCGACCGGCGATTCGATCTCGCGTTGCTGATGCCGGTGCTGCAGGCGGGGGTCGCGGCGATCGGCTATCGGCTGGTGATCGATCCGGGCCTCGGCTGGGCGGTGGACGAGGCCGGGCGCGGCGACGTGGCGCTGGCGCATCTGGGGCCGATGGCGCTGTTGGCGGCGGCATGGGGACAACTCGGCGCGCGGGGCCGCGCGGTGACGCGCGGCGTGGTCGAGAGCGCGCTGTGGTCGGCTGCGGCGATCCTGCTGAGCGTGGCGCTGATGCGGATGCTGGGCGAGCCGGGCGCGATGGGCCATGCCGGGCTGGGGCTGCTGGCGACGGTGTGGCTGTCGATGGCGCTGGCGCAACTGTGGCGGCTGCGCGGGGCGGGGGCGGCGCTGCGGGCGCTGCGCTGCGCGCTGGCTGTGGTGACGGGGGCTGTGGCGCTGATCCTGCTCGCGGCGCAGGCGGTGCTGACCAATCCGCTTTTCCCGTTCATGTGGCGGCGCGAGACGGTGCTGGGGCCGCCGCTGCTCGACAGCCTCGCCGCCGCCTACCTGCCGGTGGCGCTGGGCCTTGCCGTGGCGGCGTGGCGGATGGACCATCTTCCGGGTCTGCTGCGCCGTCTCTCCGGGGTGGCGGCCTCGGGATATGCCGCGTGGTACGCGGCGCTCGAAATCCGCAGACTGTGGCAGGGCCGCGACCTGAGCGTGCCGGGCGTGCTGGAGGGCGAGCTATACAGCTACACCGTGGCGCTCATGGCGGTGTCGCTGGGACTGCTGGCGCTGGCGCTGGCGCGGCGCTCGGAAACCTTGCGGCGCGTCGCGATGGCGGGGGGCGCGCTGACCGTGGGCAAGGTGTTTCTGATCGACATGGCGGGGCTCGCCGGGCTGTGGCGCGTGGCGGCGTTCCTGGGCCTCGGGCTGTCGCTGGCGGGGCTTGCCTGGATCAACGCGCGGATCATCGCGCGGATGGGGCGGGGGGGCTGATGCGCCCGGCGCGCGCGGGCGCGCGCGCTCAGCGCAGCCTGGGCACGCCGCCCTCATGCGTCGTCCGGTCCACCACCGCCGCGCGCATCGACCGCCCGATGCGGTGCGCGAGGGCCGACCACGCGGCGGCCTGCCGGGGCGACAACTCGCGCGCGAGCGTGGCGTCGAAGAGCGCGAGCCAGGTCGAGAACATGCCCGGCTGCACGTTGCCCGCGCGGACATGGGCGGCGACGGGGCTGCCGTCATAGCTGCGCTCGTGCAGGATCGTGTTGGCCCAGAAATCGGCGACCTTCGCCTCGTGGGCGGGCCAGTCGGCGACATGGACGGCAAAGACCGGCGCGAGGCCCGGATGCGCGCGCACGGCGGCGTAGAAGGCCGCGACGACCCGCTCGATCTCGGGGCGGGTGATGGCGAAGCGCGGGGGCAGGGCGGTGGTCATGGCCTGTACATGCGCCGCCGCGCCGCGCGAGGCAAGGGGGGACGGGCGCGGGCGAAATCCTGAAAGGATTTCGGATCGCTTTCTTTTCAAGAAAGCGGGTGCCGTGGCTCTGGACGCGTGCCGGGCGCGTGCCTATAAGGCGGGCCATGATGACATGCGCAGCGATCGTCATTCGAATTACATGCCCGGCGCTCTGACCAAGACGAGCCGCCGGGATCACAGGTGCTTGAGCCATCGCGCCGCCCCTCATCCAAGACATTCACGACCTGACGAAGGACGCCTCTCATGTGCGCCGACACGACCGATCACACGCCCGATTACAAGGATACGCTGAACCTGCCGCAGACCGATTTCCCGATGCGCGCGGGCCTGCCCAAGCGCGAGCCCGAATGGCTCGCCCGGTGGGAAGAGATCGGCATCTACGACCGGCTGCGCGAGCGGGCGGAGGGCCGTGCGCCCTTTACCCTGCACGACGGCCCGCCTTATGCCAACGGACACCTGCATATCGGCCACGCGCTCAACAAGATCCTCAAGGACATGGTGGTGCGCTCGCAGCAGATGATGGGCCGCGACGCGCGCTACATCCCCGGCTGGGACTGCCACGGCCTGCCGATCGAGTGGAAGATCGAGGAACAGTACCGCGCCAAGGGCATGGACAAGGACAAGGTCGATGTCGTGGATTTCCGGCAGGAATGCCGGAAATTCGCCGAAGGCTGGATCGACGTGCAGCGGGGCGAGTTCAAGCGGCTTGGGATCACGGGCAAGTGGGACAAACCCTATCTGACGATGGATTTCCGCGCCGAGCGGATCATCGCGGAGGAGTTCCAGAAATTCCTGATGTCCGGCGTGCTCTACCAGGGGTCAAAGCCGGTGATGTGGTCGCCCATCGAGAAGACCGCGCTCGCAGAGGCGGAGGTGGAGTATCACGACAAGGAGAGCTTCACCGTGTGGGTGAAGTTCGAGGTTGTCAGTGATGGCGATCTGAAAGGCGCGCATGTGGTCATCTGGACCACCACGCCGTGGACCATCCCGTCCAACAAGGCGGTCGTTTACGGCGAGGACATTTCCTATGGCCTTTACGAAGTGACGGGCACGCCGGGTGAATGCTGGGCCAATGTGGGCGACCGTTTCATCCTCGCCGACAAGCTGGCCGGGGACGTGATGACCCGCGCGCGGCTGGAAGACGGGATGTACACCCGCCTGCGCGATGTGAGCGCCAACGAACTGGCGGGCCTCTCGCTGCAACACCCGCTCGCCGGGGCCGAAGGCGCGAACGGCGAATGGGACGACCTGCGCGACTTCCGCGCCGCCGATTTCGTGACCGACGAGGAGGGCACCGGCTTCGTCCATTGCGCGCCGTCGCACGGGATGGAGGAATACGAGCTTTATCGCGGGCTCGGGTCGGTGGTGGTCGGCGGCTTGACCCTGTCGGCGCTGCTGACGCTCCTGATCGTGCCGCCGCTGATGAGCCTGTTCATGTCGACGATCGAGGGGCGCCGCCATTCGGTAGGTGGGGCTCAGCCCGAGGCGGCGGAGTAGCTCCGAAAGCTCCGGTCGGGATGAGTGACTTTTGCGCGGAGGATTTCATGAAAATCGTCATCTTCGGCGCGCAGACGCTCGGCAGTCAGCTCTGGTACCATATCACCCATGACAGTCCGGACGAGGTGGCCGGTT
>CAJXKX010000323.1 GCA_913055965.1 uncultured Roseovarius sp. | reverse complement strand
CTGCCCGGTTGGGCGGCGACGAGTTCGCCGTACTGCTGTCGTTGCCGGACCCGGACGAGGCACACGGCGTCGCGGTCCGGATCCTGCGCGCCCTCGACGAGCCGTACCCGCATGACAAGGGTCCGATCTACGTGTCGACGAGCATCGGGATGGCCTGTTGTTCGACTGCGCAGGACGTGCCGACGCTGCTGCGCAACGCGGACCTGGCGCTGCGCTCGGCGAAGCAGCGGGGCAAGAACCGGGTGGAGCGCTACGACGTCTCCTACGACCAGGCCCAGCGTCGCCGGGTCCGGCTGGAGCACGAGATGCGCGGCGCGATCGACCGCGGCGAGCTGCGGCTGGCCTTCCAGCCGGTGGTTACCGCCGGGCAACCGGACCGACCGGCCTTCTACGAGGGGTTGATTCGCGTGACCGATCCCACCGGTCGCGTGATCCCCGCGCGCGAGTTCATCACCCAGGTCGAAACCCGCGAGGCCGGGCGCATCATCGACTGCCTCGCGCTGGAAAAGGGGCTCGCCACCCTCGCCGAATACCCCGACCTGCGCCTGTCGGTGAACATGTCGGCGCGCTCCATCGGCTACCGCCGCTGGACGCGCATATTGAACAAGGGGCTCTCCGCCGACCCCACCATCGCCGAGCGCCTGATCCTCGAGATCACCGAAAGCTCCGCGATGCTGGTTCCCGAACTGGTCGTGGGCTTCATGTCCGACCTGCAGTCCCGGGGCGTCGGCTTTGCCCTCGACGATTTCGGCGCAGGCTACACATCGTTCAGATTCCTAAAGGATTTCTTCTTCGACATCCTCAAGATCGACGGCCAGTTCATCCGCGGCATCGCCTCGGACGCCGACAACCAGGTGCTCGCCGCGGCCCTGCTCGGCATCGGGCGGCATTTCGACATGGTCACCGTCGCCGAGAGCGTGGAGCGCGCCGAGGATGCCGCCTACCTCACCGCGCTCGGGCTCGACTGCCTGCAGGGCTATTATTTCGGTGCCCCCACGGTGCGCCCGCCCTGGCTCGATACCGGCCTCGCACAGGCCACCGCCTGAGGGCCCGACGCGACATCCGGCCCTCCCCGTTGCCGCGACGCAGCAATTGGGTTATGACGCAGCGGAGGACCGGCACGCCCCGTGCCCGAACCATCCCGGAGGAGGATACCATGACCAATGTCGTAATCGCGTCTGCCGCGCGCACCGCTGTCGGCTCTTTCGGGGGGGCGTTCGCCACCACCCCCGCCCACGATCTCGGCGCCGCCGTGCTCGAGGCGGTGGTCGCGCGCGCGGGCATCGACAAGGCCGAGGTCTCCGAGACCATCCTCGGTCAGGTGCTGACCGCCGCGCAGGGCCAGAACCCGGCCCGCCAGGCCCATGTCAACGCCGGCCTGCCCATCGAGTCTGCCGCCTGGGGCATCAACCAGGTCTGCGGCTCGGGCCTGCGCGCGGTGGCGCTCGGGGCCCAGCACATCCAGCTTGGCGACGCCGCCATCGTCTGTGCGGGCGGGCAGGAAAGCATGACGCTCTCGCCCCACGCCGCGCATCTGCGCGCCGGTCACAAGATGGGCGACATGAAATACATCGACACCATGATCCGCGATGGCCTGTGGGACGCGTTCAACGGCTACCACATGGGCCAGACCGCCGAGAACGTCGCCAACAAGTGGCAGATCACCCGCGAGATGCAGGACGAGTTCGCGGTCGCCTCGCAGAACAAGGCCGAGGCCGCTCAGAAGGCGGGCCGCTTCGATGACGAGGTGATCCCCTTCACCGTCAAGACCCGCAAGGGCGAGACGGTGGTCGACAAGGACGAGTATATCCGCCACGGCGCGACCATCGACGCCATGCAGAAGCTGCGCCCGGCCTTCGCCCAGGACGGCAGCGTGACCGCCGCCAACGCCTCGGGCCTCAATGACGGGGCCGCGGCCGTGCTGCTGATGTCCGCCGACGAGGCCGAGCGCCGCCTCGCCCGAGGCCAGCGCGTCAAAGGTCGCCGCGGCATCGGCCGGATCCAGCACGGCCTCGACAACGGTTTCGCCTTCGAAGGACATCAGGCGATAGATCGGTCTGCCGTCTTCGGTTTCGTCGCGGAGGATGTCGGTGTCCACCGCCAGGCTGTAGGCGTCGAGGAACTCGGGCAATGCGGCGCGCAGCATGTCCGGCGCCCCGACGATCCGCATCCGCGTCGAGATGTCGGTCGGCGCGGGACAGCCTTCGCCTTCGCAGATGACCTGATCGGCAGGGACCGCGATGGTCCCCAGCCGTCCCTCGATCACGTATTGCGCCTGGTCATGGGACACCAGCCGCCCGGTCAGGCTGACGACGTTGTCCGTCGATGTCAGCCGCACCTCCTGCGCCGTTGCACCCTGAGGGAGCGCGGCCTGCATGGCGGCCAGCGCCAGCGCAGCAAAGGAGAGCCTGCGCACGAAACCGGTCATTTTCCGGTGGCCTGTATTACTGACAGTCACTTTTTTATCTGCTCCGAACCGTCACTGGTAACCATCTGCACACGATTTCCGCCCCAGAGGAACGGTGTGCCGCAGCATAAACATCGAAATGTGGCAATTTCTTTTCCGGGGTGAGCCGGTTCCAAGGCAATTCCGGACGCGTCAGCGGTCCTCCAGCAGCGTCACCCGATCGCCGATCGTGATGTCGCCGGGCTCCAGCACCTCGGCCAGCATCCCGCCATGGCCGCGCATCGCGGTATAGCCGCCATGGCCCAGTTCGGCCTCCATCCGGCTGCAGGGCGAACAGCGTTCGGTCAGCCGCACCACCGCCGCGCCGATCTGCAGCCGCCGGCCCTTGAGCGCGGCCAGGTTGATCCCCGAGACGCCCAGGTTGCGCCGCAGCTGCCAGTAATCGACCCGGTTGCGCGCCGCGAGCGCGGCGATCACCGGCAGGTGTTCGGCCTGGATCAGGCTCAGGGCCCGGACGCCCGGCCTGGCCCTGTGATCGCCCTCCAGCCCCGCCGGGCCGACACGCGCATGCGTGACCGGGCGCATCGGCGCCCGGCGCTCCGGGCGCAGGCCGATCCAGGTGATCAGCCCGGGCTGTGCGGGGCGCGATTGCAACTCGGCCAGGGAATTCATGTCTCGCTCCATTCCGCGCTGCGCATCTCGGCCAGGCGCGATGCGGTGCGTTCGAACTCGAACGCGCCCGGCCCCTCGGTGTAGATCTGATCGGGCGGGGCGGCGGCCGAGCACACCAGCCGCACATGCGCCTCGTAGAGCGCGTCGATCAGCGTGACGAAGCGCTTTGCCTCGTTGAAGTTCTGGCGCGACAGGGTGGGGATGTCCTCGAGCACGAGCACCTTGAGCGTGTCCGCGATGGCGAGGTAATCCGCCGGCCCCAGCATCCGGCCGCAAAGTTCATAGAACGAGGCCCGCCCCACACCGTTGCGGTAGGCCGGAATCTCGACCTCGCGGTTCTTGACGTTGAGGATCAGCGGCTCGGACGCGCCCCCGCCCGTGAGGTCCTGCCAGACCGCCTCCACGGCCTTGCGCGCCTCCGCGTCGGCGGGGGTGAAGTAGACCTGCCCGCCGGTCAGGCGGTCCTGCCGGTAGTCGCGGTGGGCGGCCAGCTCGTGGATCACGAGCCGTTCCTTGATCAGGTCGATGAAGGGGAGGAAGAGCTGGCGGTTGAT
>CAJXKX010000322.1 GCA_913055965.1 uncultured Roseovarius sp. | reverse complement strand
CGAGGGCTGGTTCGCGGGCGGCGCGCGCCAGCAGGTCTGGATGAGCCACGGCGACCATGTCTCTGAAATCGCGCCCGGTTTCGAGGTTCTGGGCACCTCGCCCGGCGCGCCCTTCGCCATCACCGCCGACCGCGCGCGCCGCTTCTACGCGGTGCAGTTCCACCCCGAGGTGCACCACACCCCCGATGGTGCGCGGCTCTACGAGAATTTCGTGAAACTGGCCGGGTTCAAGGGCGACTGGACCATGGGCGCCTATCGCGAGGAAGCGATCGAGAAAATCCGCGAACAGGTGGGCGACCGCCGCGTGATCTGCGGCCTCTCGGGCGGGGTCGATTCCTCGGTCGCCGCCGTGCTGATCCACGAGGCCATCGGCGATCAACTCACCTGCGTCTTCGTCGATCACGGGCTTTTGCGCCTCAACGAGGCCGAAGAGGTCGTGACCATGTTCCGCGACCACTACAACATCCCCCTCATCCACGCCGATGAATCGGAGCTGTTCCTGGGTGAGCTCGAGGGCGTAAGCGACCCGGAAAAAAAGAGAAAAACCATCGGGCGGCTGTTTATCGACGTGTTCCAGAAACACGCGAACGAGATCGAGGGCGCCGAGTTCCTGGCGCAGGGCACGCTCTACCCCGACGTGATCGAGAGCGTCAGCTTCTCGGGCGGGCCGTCGGTCACGATCAAGTCGCACCACAACGTGGGCGGGCTGCCCGAGAAGATGGGCCTCAAGCTGGTCGAGCCGCTGCGCGCGCTCTTCAAGGACGAGGTGCGCGCGCTCGGCCGCGAACTGGGCCTGCCCGATCATTTCATCGGCCGCCACCCCTTTCCCGGCCCCGGCCTCGCCATCCGCTGCCCCGGCGAGATCACGCGCGAGAAACTGGACATCCTGCGCCGCGCCGACGCCGTCTATATCGACCAGATCCGCCGCCACGGTCTCTATGACGAGATCTGGCAGGCCTTCGTCGCTATCCTGCCGGTGCGCACCGTGGGCGTGATGGGCGACGGGCGCACCTACGATTTCGCCTGCGCCCTGCGCGCGGTGACGAGCGTCGACGGGATGACGGCGGACTATTACCCGTTCAGCCACGATTTCCTGGGCGAGACCGCGACGCGGATCATCAACGAGGTCAAGGGCATCAACCGCGTCACCTACGACATCACGTCGAAACCGCCGGGGACCATAGAATGGGAGTGACGGCTTTCGGCCCGCTGGCGGAATTCGCACGGGACGTGCATTCGCAATTCGGCGAGGACGGCATCCTCGGAGAAATCCTCTCTCGGCTCGGGATCGCGGGCGAGGAGCGCGAGAAATGGTGCGTCGAGTTCGGCGCGTGGGACGGGATGTACCTGTCCAACACCTACCGCCTGATCGACGAGGACGGCTGGCGCGCGGTGCTGATCGAGGGCGATCCGGCCCGCCACGCCGATCTGTGCCGCAACATCCCCTCGGACCGGATCGCCAAGCTCTGCCGTTTCGTGGGCTTCGGCGAGACCGACAGCCTCGACGCGATCCTGTCCGAAACGGATATCCCCGCCGAGTTCGACCTGCTGTCCATCGATATCGACGGTTGCGACTACCACGTCTGGGAAAGCCTCTCGCGCTATCGCCCGAAAGTGGTGGTGATCGAGTACAACCCCACCATCCCGGTGGAGGTGCCCTACATCCAGCCGCGCGATTTCTCGATCAAGCACGGCAACGGCGTCAAGGCGCTCGATGACCTCGCGCGGGCCAAGGGCTATCGCACCGTGGCGCTGACCGTCACCAATGTCATCGCCGTGCGCGAAGAACTTGTCGAACAGGTGCTCGGCTCGGACGCGCCCGCGATCGAGACGCTCGCCCCCGCGGAGGCGCGGCAGTTTCTGTTTCGCGGCTATGACGGCACGCTGCTGTCCAACCGCGACAGGCTGCCCGGCACATGGCACGCGCTGCCCTCGACCATGGCGGACATCCAGGTTCTTCCGCGCTGGCTGCGGCGGTATCCGCATGACTACACGCCGCTGCAGCGCGCGGGATTCCGGCTCTTGCGTTCATGGCACAAGCTGCGGCGCGCGATCCGGGGCATGTAAGGGAGGAGCCCATGCGGCATGTCGTTGCAAGATGGATGCGGCAGATGCGAACCGCGCGCTTGGCGCGCGGGCGAATCTCGCAGCGCGCCGCACCGGCGGAGGAGCTGGGCGCCTTTGCCGCCGCGATGCGCGCCGCCTGCGCCACGGTGCCGCTGATACGGGTCGGCGGAGAGGGCGATGGCGGCTACCTGCTGCCCGACGATTTCGAGGGCATCCGGCATTGCTTTTCGCCCGGCGTCGATGTCACCGCGCGGTTCGAGGACGAGATCGCGCGGCGCTATGGAATCCGCTCCTTCATGGCCGATGCCAGCGTCGCGCACGCCCCGGTCGAGGGCCCGCTCTTCGAGTTCGACCGCCGCTTTCTCGGCGCGCATCGCGACGAGACCTTCCTCACGCTCGGCGACTGGGTCGGCGACAAGCTGGGCGAGGACACCGATGACGACATGCTGCTGCAGATGGATATCGAGGGCGCGGAATTCGATGTTCTGATCGAGAGCGACAGCGCGCTCTTGCGCCGGTTTCGCATGATGGTGATCGAATTCCACGGCATGGACCGCATCTTCGAGGCCCACAGCCTGCCGCTCCTGCGCGCGATGTTCGCCAAGCTGCACCGCGATTTCGCCATCGTCCACCTGCACGCCAACAATTGCTGCGGCATCGCCACCTGCCGCGATATCGGCATCCCGCGGGTGTTCGAGATCACCTACCTGCGCCGCGACCGGCTGCCCGCCGGGGCGGGGACCGGCACGCTTGCGCTGCCCCACCCGCTCGACCGGGCCAACGTGCCGGGCATTCCCGATATCGCCATGCCCCCGGTCTGGTGGCGGGCATGATCCGCCTCAGGGGCACGCTCACCTGCGCCCCCGGAGAGGCCGCTGCGGTGCGCGCCGCCCTGCCCGACCACCTGCACCTCACCCGCGCCGAGCCCGGCTGCCTCGCCTTCGATGTCACCGAGACCGCGCCGGGCGTCTTTGCCGTCTCCGAGACCTTTGCAGACCGCGCGGCCTTCGACGCCCATCAGGTTCGCACCCGGGCGAGTGCCTGGTGGCAGGCCACAGCCCACATGAGCCGCGATTTCGTGCTGGAAGAGGCATGAGCCTCGCCCCCGCGCCGCCCCGCCCCGAGGCCGCCGCCACGCTGCGCGCGGCGCTCTGGATGCTGGGCGCGGTGCTGGCGTTCTCGTCGATGGCGGTGGCGGGGCGCGCTGTCAGCTTCGAGCTCGATACCTTCGAGATCATGATGTATCGCAGCGTCGTGGGGTTCGTGCTCGTGCTCGCGGTCGCACGGGCGACGGGCTATGCGCGCAGCATCACCACCCGATCGCCCGGCCTGCACCTCGTTCGCAACATCAGCCATTTCACCGGTCAGAACCTGTGGTTCTACGCCATCACCATGATCCCGCTGGCACAGGTCTTCGCGCTCGAGTTCACCTCGCCGCTCTGGGTGCTGGCGATGTCGCCCATCTTCCTGGGCGAACGCATCACGCGGCCCCGCGCCTTCGCGGCCTTCGTGGGCTTCGTGGGCATCCTCGTCGTCACGCGCCCCTTCGCGGTGACGCTGACGCCCGGCGTGCTCGCGG
>CAJXKX010000321.1 GCA_913055965.1 uncultured Roseovarius sp. | reverse complement strand
CCGCCGCGCGGTGCCCGGCCCGCGCCATCGCCGCCAGCTCGCCCAGGTGCTTTGCGCCGCGCGCGGTCACGCTGTCGGGAAACTCGGCCCAATCGCCGGCGCGCCGCAGATGCGCGTTCTTAACCTCGAGGTAGCAGTCTGCCCGCCCCGCGCCGCTCAGCAGGAAGTCCACCCGGCTGCCCTGACCATAACGCACTTCGGCCCGCACATTCTCGTAGCCGGCGAGCGCAGGGATCGCGCCCTGCGCCAGCGCCTCGGCTACAAGGCGGTTGGGCAGGCTCGTGTCGATACCCGCGAACCCGCCTCCCGGCAACTCCGCAAGCTTCCACGACCAGGACAGCTTGCGGCTGGGGCTGGCGACATCCTGCAGCCAGATGCGCAGGCCCGGCGCGTCCAGCCCTGTCATGGCGCCGGGATTGGCGCAATGTGCCGTCACCTCGCGGCCATCTTCGAGGGTGACGTCGGCCAGAAAGCGTTTATATCTGCGGATCAGCGTCGCGCGGACAAGGGGGGTGTCGAATTCCATGACGCGTCGCCTACCCCCTCCCCCGCGCGCCGGCAAGAGCAGGCAATACAAGGAAGCGCGCAGATGCCCAACCCCACCGCCGCCATGCTGGTGATCGGCGACGAGATCCTCTCGGGCCGCACCCGCGACGCCAACATGTATCATCTCGCCGGGCGGCTGACCGAGCATGGCGTCGACCTGCGCGAGGTCCGCGTGGTCGCCGACGACCGGGCGCAGATCGTCGCCGCGATCAAGGCGCTGCGGGCGGCCTTTGACCACCTGTTCACCTCGGGCGGCATCGGCCCCACCCATGACGACATCACCGCCGAGGCGGTGGCGCGCGCCTTTGACACCCCTATCGGCATCCGCGACGACGCGCGCGCGATCCTTGCCGCGCATTACGAGGCGCGGGGGCAGGAGCTCAACGCGGCGCGGCTGCGCATGGCGCGCATCCCCGAGGGGGCCACGTTGATCGACAATCCCGTAAGCGCCGCGCCGGGCTTCATCCTGGGCAACGTGCATGTGATGGCTGGGGTGCCGTCGATCTTCGAGGCGATGCTCGCCTCGGTGCTGCCCACGCTTGCCGGCGGCGCGCCGGTTCTGTCGCAGACATGGGAGGTGCGGCGCGGCGAAGGCGATATCGCCGGGCCACTGTCGGAGCTTGCGGCGCGGTATCCCGATCTGTCGGTGGGCTCTTACCCGTTCATCCGCGACGGCTGTCACGGGGCGCAGATCGTGCTGCGCGGGCAGGATGGCGGGCGGCTGGACGCCGCGATGGCCGAACTCGCGGAGTTGTTCCCGGCATGAGGCCCGATATCCACACGCTCTACGCCGTCACCGAGGCGACATGGCCCCCCGCCGCGCGCCGTGCGCTTGGCCCGGTCACCATCCGCGACGGGCAGGGCGGCGGCAAGCGCGTGTCGGCGGCCACGGTGGTCGGCGCGGTGACGGAGGCCGATCTCGACCGTGCCGAGGCGGCGATGCGGCACCTGGGGCAGGTGCCGCTCTTTCAACTGCGCGAGGGCGATGCTGCGCTCGACGCGATGCTCGCGGCGCGCGGCTATCGCACGGTTGATCCGGTGAACCTCCATGTTGCGCCGGTGGCGGCCCTGACCGGCGAGCGGCTGCCGCGCGTGACCACCTTCACCGTCTGGGAGCCGCTGGAGATCATGCGCGACATCTGGGCCGAGGGCGGCATCGGGCCCGCCCGTGTGGCGGTGATGGAGCGGGTGACGGGGCCCAAGACGGGCCTGTTCGGGCGGCTCAAGGATCAGCCCGCCGCCGCCGGGTTCGTGGCCTTGCATGACGGTATCGCGATGGTCCATGCACTCGAGGTGCGCGCACGCCACCGGCGCGCCGGGATGGGGCGGCTGATGATGCGGCAGGCGGCGCAGTGGGCCGCGGGCCAGGATGCGCGGTATCTTGCCGTGATCTGCACACAGGCCAATGACGGGGCCAACGGGCTCTATTCCGCGATGGGATTTTCCTGCATCGGCACGTATCATTACCGCCAGAAGGAGGCGCCATGACCCGCAAGGATGACACCCCCACCGCGCTCGACCTGCCCCCGGTCGAGCCGTTGCCCGAGGCGACCGCGCGCTATTTCGCGATCTGCGAGGAAAAGCTGGGCCTCGTGCCCAACGTGCTGCGCGCGCATGCCTTCGATATCGACAAGCTCGACGCCTTCGCCGCGCTCTACAACACGCTGATGCTGGCCCCGTCCGGCCTGTCCAAGCTGGAACGCGAGATGATCGCGGTGGTCGTGAGTTCGATCAACCGGTGCTGGTACTGCCAGGTGGCGCATGGCGCGGCGGTGCGGCAATTGTCGGGCGATCCGGCGCTGGGCGAGGCGATGGTGATGAATTACCGCGTGGCCGACATCACGCCGCGCCAGCGCGCCATGCTCGATTTCGCCGCCAAGGTCACGGTGGCGAGCGCCACGGTGGAAGAGGCCGACCGGCAGGCGCTGCGCGACCACGGGTTCACCGACCGCGACATCTGGGACATCGCCAATGTCGCGGGGTTCTTCAACATGTCGAACCGGGTGGCCTCGGCCACCGGCATGGAGCCCAACCCCGAGTATCACGCGCAGGCGCGCTGAGATGCGCGGGGGGCGGGCGCTGTGGCTTGCGGTGCTGCTGCTGGCCCTGCCGGGGCCGGGGCGGACGCAGGACCTGCCATTGCCCGAGGGGGCGGAGCGCACCGCCGAGGTGATCCGTGACGCGGCCACCGTGCACCTGCCCGATGGTCCGCTGAGCGACGGCGCGGTGCCGCGGCTGCGGCTCGACGGGGCGATCACCAGCCGCGCGTGGCGGCTGCCGGGCGGCAGTGCCCCGACGCTCGCGCTGATCGAGCCCCTGCGCGCCGCGCTGGAAAAGGCGGGCTGGGAGGTCGTCTTCGACTGCGCGGCGGAGGGTTGCGGCGGCTTCGTGTTCCGCTTTGCCGTGCCGGTGCTGCCCGCGCCCGCGATGTTCGTGAACCTCTTCGATTACCGGTACACGCTGGCGCGGCGCGGCGCGGGCGATGCGGCCGAACATGCCATGCTGTTCGTCAGCCGCGCGGGCGAGCGGGGCTATGTGCAACTGACCCATGTCGCGCCCGGGCGCGGCGTGCAGCCCGTCCCCGATGTGCCCGCGGCGGAGGTGCCCGACGCCGCGGAGGCGGCCCCCCCGCTCGGGGCCGCGCTGCGCGAGACCGGTCACGTGGTGCTGCGCGGGCTCGATTTCGCCTCGGGCGAGGCGGTGCTCGGGCCGGGGCCGCATCCCGACCTGGCGGCGCTGGCGGAGTTTCTGTCGGCCGCACCGGAGGTGCGGGTGGCGCTGGTGGGCCATACCGACACCGTGGGCGCGCTCGATCCCAATATCGCGCTGTCGCAGGCGCGGGCCGAGGCGGTGCGCGACCGGCTGGTGGAGGAGCACGGCGTCGCACCCGCCCGCATCGAGGCGCGCGGCGTGGGTTATCTCGCGCCGGTGGCGTCCAATGACACGGCCCAGGGCCGCGAGACCAACCGCCGGGTCGAGGTGGTGCTGCTGCAATAGGGCGGGCGGGCGCGTCGGTGCGACGTGGCCTGGAACGCAGGTGCGCCGATCAGGCGATGCGCGGCGGCGCAGGGAAGACGGCTTACGGACCGGCCGACCGGCTGCTGCACCGGG
>CAJXKX010000320.1 GCA_913055965.1 uncultured Roseovarius sp. | reverse complement strand
GGCTCCCAGGTGAGTTGGACATCGACCTGTTTGACGCCGGGCAGCGGCTCGATCGCGTCGGCCACCCATCCGGGCATCTCGCCCGCGACCGGACAGCCCGGCGCGGTCAGCGTCATCACCACGCCGACGGCGTTGTCGGCGGAGATGTCGATCGTGTAGATCAGGCCGAGATCGTAGATATTCACGGGAATCTCAGGGTCGTAGACGCTGCGGCAGGCCTCGACGATCTGGTCGTAGAGCGGGTGATCCGTGCTGGAGGGGGCGATCAGCGGGGCCCCCTCGAGAGGCTCGGTTGCGGTCATGGCGGATTGCTCCTGCGGTGTTTCCGATAAAACATATAAGATTTAAGGCGGCCCGCGTCCAGAGGGCGAACCGCACGGCTGGGGGCGCGAGCCGCACGGTTCGGACCTCCGCGCCGCGCCGTGGGGGAACATATCAGCGCGCGGTCTTGCGCCGCCGGACCGGGGCGGGGCGCACCCGCGCTTCGATCATCTCGTAGAGCGCGCCCGCGATGTTCTTGCCGGTCGAGCCTTCGATCCCCTCGAAGCCGGGCGAGGAATTCACCTCGAGCACCTTGGGCCCGCCCTCGGAGCGCAACAGGTCGACGCCCGCCATGTCGAGATCGAAGACGCGGGCGGCGCGGATCGCGGTCTCGCGCTCTGCCTTGGTGATGCGCACGGATTTCGCCGAGCCCCCGCGATGCAGGTTGGAGCGGAAATCGCCATCCGCGCCGGTGCGCTTCATCGAGGCCACCACCTTGCCGCCGATGACGAGGCAGCGGATATCCTCGCCCGCCGCCTCCTTGACGAAATCCTGCACGAGAAAATTGGCCTTGAGGCCGCGAAAGGCGTCGATCACCGATTCGGCGGCCTTTTTGGTCTCGGCCAGCACCACGCCCTTGCCTTGCGTCGATTCGAGCAGCTTGACGATCAGCGGCGCGGTGCCGACGAGGCCGATCAGGTTGCCGGTATCCTTGGGCGAGGCGGCAAAGGCGGTGTTGGGCATGCCGACCTGCGCGCGCGCCATCAGCTGGTGGGCATAAAGCTTGTCGCGGCTGGCGATGATGCCCGCCGAGGTGTTGACGCAGAAGGTGCCGATGGTCTCGAACTGGCGGATCACGGCGGCACCGTAGGCGGTGACGGAGGCACCGATGCGCGGGATCACCGCGTCGTAGCGCGGCAGGCGCTTGCCGTCGTAATGCACCTCGGGGGCGAGCGCGTTGATCGCCATGTAGCAGCGGGTGGTGTCGATCACCTCGACCGCGTGGCCGCGCTTTTCGCCTTCCTCGACGAGGCGGCGGGTGGAGTAGTTGTCCTCGCGCGAGAGCACGGCGATGCGCAGGGCGCGCTTGGGCTGGACCTGCCGCATCCGGGCGGTGTGGTAGACGTCGTAGCTGAGTTCGGGTTGCAGGAAGCGGTCGGTGGCGACGATCGAGATGTGATCCTTGAGCGCCTGCCGGCCCAGCAGCATCCGGCTGGTCATGGTCGAGCGGTTGGTGAGGGTGATCTCGATCGGCCAGCTGTCGCCGTTAACCGCCAGCAGGCTCTGGATCACGTAGCGCAACTCGCGCTCGCCGTTGGACGAGGCCACCTCGCGGCGGTCGATTATGGCGGCGGAGCAGGGGATTACAAGGTCGTCGCGCCCGGGGATGGGATGGACGGTAAAGCGCACCTTGGGGCGCGCGGAGGGGCCGAATGTCTCGATATCGAAGGCGTGGAGCGCCGAGGTGCGCGCGCCGGTATCGACCTTGGCCTTGAGGGCGGGCACGCCCAGGTCGGGCAGGGAAATCCATTCCTCCCAGCCGAATTGCAGGGGCTGGGGGGTGTCGTCATCGGTCATGTCTGCGCCTCTCCGCTGCTGTCCGCGCGATCCGCGCCGCGTCCGGCCAAGACAGCACGGATCGCACCGCGCTGGCAAGCCGGGCCTCGGGCGCGGCTATTTGTTGATGTCCTCGTCGATCACGCGGGTCTGGTCGTCGGGGTTGCGGAAGGCGCGGCGCAGCCCGACCCAGGCGGCGAGCGACAGGATCGCGAAGAGCGCGATCAGCGCGGTGAGCCCAAGCTCGACCGGCAGCAGCACGACCAGCGCCACCAGCGCCGCGCCGCAGGCGAAGCCGAGAAAGATGAAGCCGGGCACCAGCACCTCGGCGATGCCAAGCCCCAGCGCCGCCGCCGCCCAGACCCACCACAGCTGCCAGAGCGCCGTTTCCATCATCCGCGCCCCTTGAGCATGGAGAAGGCGTTGGCAAAGGCCTCGACCGCCTGGGCGGGGACCACGATGGTCTGGCTGCCCTGGCCCTGTCCCAGGGCGCCCATCGCCTCGACCTGTTTCAGCGCCACCTGATACTGTGCGGCCTCGAGCCCGTTATCGGCGATGGCGCGGGCCACCACGCCGGTCGCGTAGGCCTCGGCATCGGCCTCGATCCGGCGCGCCTTGGCGGCCTGCTCGGCGGCGTAGAGTTCGGCATCGGCCTGCAGTTCGATGGCGCGTTTCTGGCCTTCGGCCTCGGTCACATGGGCGCGGCGGGCGCGCTCGGCGTTGAGTTGCTGAAGCATCGCCTCGCGCGTGGCCTGGTCGAGATCGACATCGAGGATTTCGGCGCGGGTCACGTCGATGCCCCAGTCGTCTACGGCATGTTCCACCCATTTCTTGATGGTGGCGATCAGCGCGTCGCGGTTCGACTGCACCTCGTCGAGGTCCATCTTGCCGATCTCGGCGCGCACGATCCCCGCCACGGTGGTGGCGATGGCCTCGTCCACGTCGCGGATGCGGTAGACGGTCTTTTCCGGGTTGAGGATGCGGTAGAAGACCGAGGTCTCGACCTTGACCAGCACGTTGTCGCGGGTGATCGCGTCCTGGCTGGCATTGGGAAGCTGGCGCTCGAGGATCGAGATGCGGTGCGCCACCACGTCGAGAAACGGCACGATCAGGTTGATGCCGGGGCCGAGCACCTTGTGCAGCTTGCCGAAGCGCTCGACCACGTATTGTTCGGATTGCGGCACGATCTTGAGGCCGCGGACCACCACGAGGATCGCGAAGAGCGCGATCAAGATCCACAGGATGTTGGCGGAGACGAGGGAAAGGATCTGGTCTTCGGTCATCTGGAATTCCTGAAATGCGGAGGCGCGGGATATCTGTCCAACCGTTCTAATCCGCATTAGAGGGGGGAGAAAGATGAAATGCGGCGGAGGCAGGCGGATGCGGTTCGGATTCAGGCAGGTGGCGCGGGACGGCCGGGCGCGGGCGGGGGTCATCGAGACGGCGCGCGGCGAGGTGGCCACGCCCGCCTTCATGCCGGTGGGCACCGCGGGCACCGTCAAGGGGATGCTGCCCGAGAGCGTGGCCGCGACCGGCGCGGGGATCGTGCTGGGCAACACCTATCACCTGATGCTGCGCCCCGGCGCGGAGCGGGTGGCGCGGCTGGGGGGCCTGCACCGGTTCATGAACTGGCAGGGGCCGATCCTCACGGATTCGGGCGGGTTCCAGGTGATGAGCCTGGCCGGGCTGCGCAAGCTGACGGAGGCGGGGGTGACCTTCAAGAGCCACGTGGACGGCTCGCGCCACGAGCTGAGCCCGGAGCGGTCGATGGAGATACAGGCGTTGCTGGGCAGCGATATCGTGATGGCCTTCGACGAGTGCCCGGCGCTGCCCGCGAGCCGCGACCGGC
>CAJXKX010000319.1 GCA_913055965.1 uncultured Roseovarius sp. | reverse complement strand
CGCCGATGCGACGCATCATGTCCCCGGCCTCGCCCAGCACAATATCCGCCTGATCGAGCCGCGATTGCGCATGGTCGAGATTGGTGCCGAACCGCTCGAGCGCCTGCTGCTGTTCGCGCGCCGCCGAAAGGCGCAGCGCGCGGACCGGATCGGCCGAGGGGCGCGGGTCGGTGCGGCCCGACGACACCTGTTCCTGCAGATCGGCGATGCGGTCGCCGACGCGCGTCATGTTCTGCAGGCTGAGGCTGTGAAAGAGGGAGGTGCCGATGCTCATTCAGGGCCTCATATCGCTTGCAGGAGGGTATCGAACAGCTGACGCGCAACCGAGAGCACCTGCGCATTGGCCTGGTAGGCCTGCTGCTGCTCCATCAGGCGCGCGGCCTCGGCATCTAGATCGACGCCGCCCAGATCGGATTCCGCGCGCAGGGCGCTCTGCTCTTCGGCCTCGGCGGTGGCGAGGCGGGATTGCGCGGCGCTCACCTGCGCGCCCGCCCGCTGCTGCAGCCCGGCAAAGGCGGTGGCATAGCCGCCCTGCCCGCTCAGCCCATCGCGCTGGCGCAAGCCCGCCAGCCCCTCGATGGTGCGCGCATCGCCCGCGCTGCCGGTATTGGGGGCGAGCGTGTAGCGGTCGCCGGTGGCGAGCCCACCGCCCAGCGTGATTTCCAGATCGCCAAAGCGCGCCACCCCCGCCGGATCGAGGCTGCGGCTGGCCAGATGCGCGCCGCTTTCGGCATCGAAGAGGCCGACGATCCCCGCGCCCGCATCGAGCACGCGCAACTCGCGGGCGCGCGCGGCACCGTCGCCCTCGGTCAGCGCCCCGGCGAGGCGCAGCGCCCCGGGCCCGGTCAGCGCCACGACGAGATCTTCGTCCGGCACGCCGGAGAGGCGCAGCGTGGTGCCCCCGGGCCCCGTCTCGCTGGCGACGGCGAGCGCCCGGTCATCACTGGCCGCAAGGCGCAACGCGCCCTGCGAAACCTCTGCCGACAGCCCCAGCGTGTCGAACCCGGCCCCCGCCGCGCCGGGCTGCGCGGGAATGCGCATCTCTCCGGCGCGCGCGTCGAAGCGGATTTCGACCCGGCCATGGACGGTGTCTATGTAGCCGGTGCCCGGAAAGGTCGCGGGCAGCACGACCGCACCCGAGGACACGTTCACCGCATAGGCCACCCCGCCAAGCGCCACGGTGAAGGAGGCGGGCAGGTTGCCCGCGTCGAAGGGCTGGCCGATCACCGTGGTCTGCGGCGCGTCCGCCAATCGCATGCCGAACCGCGCCGCCTCGCCCGCATCGGCGGGCAGGCGCAGCGCGGCCCCGTCGGTATCGCCGCCCCGCGTCTCGATCACCAGCCGGTTCTGCGCATCGAAGCGGGCGCTGATGCGCTCGGGTTCCGGCCCGGTAACGACCGGCGCTCCGCCGCTCATCGTGATCGCGTAATCCTGCGCACCGAGCGCCACGCGCAGCTGCGCGCCGTCGGGCGGCAGCGCTGGCACCGCCGCTCCGGTGATGCGGCTTGCCGGGGCCTCTGCGCGCAGATCGGCGGCGAAGGCCCGCGCCATTTCCGCGCCGTCCCCGAGGGTGGGGTCGGCCTCGGCCCGATGCAGGCGACCATCGCCCCCGGTCACCGCGATGCGGCGCAGCGTCAGGTCGCCCGGCGCGGGGTCGGACGGGCGCAGCGCCACCACGCTGCCCGCGCCGGAGGTCTCGCGCGCAATCAGCCCGGAGGTGAAGCCGTCGGGCGCGGAGGTGACAAGGCTGCCATCCTCGCTGATCCCGAAGGCGCTCGCGCTGCTCAGCCGCAGGGTGCCCGAGACGCGCGCGGCATCCGCTCCGCCCGCGCCCAGCGTTACCGCCCCGAGGGCCGCGCCATCGGGGGCCAGCCGGGTGAGCGTGACAGGCGTACCGTCGGACTGCGTCAGGTTGGTGAGGGTGATATCCGCGCCGCCCTCCTGCACCAGGTGCAGCCGCGTGCCGCCGGGGGACAGTTCGGCACGGATGCCGGTGCGCGCGCTCTGCGCGTTGATCGCCGATTGCAGCGCGGCGGGGCCGCCAGCGGCAAGATCGGCCTCGATGGCTGCGGGCGACAGCGCCGCGCCGGTCAGGCGAAAGGACAGCGTGCCGCTTGCAGGCAGATCGAGCGCGAGGCGGGTTTCGGCCCCGGCGCGGACCGGCAGCGCGTCGGTGATCGCCTGCGCCGCCCAGGCGGCGCTTGCGCCCTGCGGCAGGCCGAGCGTACGCGATTGCCCCGCGCCCTCGAAGACAAGCGCGCGCGCCGGGGCCTCGGGGGCGGGGGCATTGCCCGTCCAGGCCGCAAGCCCGCCCGATTGCCCGATCAGCGCCACGTGATCGCCCTGCGCCTGCGCACGTTCGAGCGTCAGCCCGCCATAGGGCGCGGCCCCGTCGAGATAGGCGGCGGAATAGCTGGCCTGCGGATCGAACCCGTTTTCCGGGGTCAGGAAGGCGAGCGCCTCGGCCGGTCCGAGCGGCGGGCCGGAAAGCTGCCGCCCGTCGCGGGTAAAGACCGAGAGCGCCGCCGCCCCGGCCGCATCGGCCACGGCCACGCCCACCGCAGTGCCCTGATCGGTGGTCAGCGTCGCGGCGAGCGGCAGCGCCCCCTCGCGCGCCAGCAGCATGAGCGCCCCGCCATCCGCCTGAGCCAGCAGGCCCAGGTCGCGCAGGCTCTGCCCGTCACCGGCCGGCAGCGCCCCGGAATTGAGCCCTGCGGCAAGCGCGTCGGCCTCCATCGCCTGTGGGAAATCGAAATCGACCGCGCCCGACGCCGTGGTGAGGCTCAGGGATTGCGGCGCGGCCCCGTCGGGCAGGGCGATCTCCATCGCGGCGAGGCGCGGCGGGGCCGAGAGCAGCGCCGTGCCGGTGCCCGCCGGGACCACGCCCACCGCGCCGGGGCTGATGAATTCGACAGGCTCCGCCCCCAGCACCGCGCCGAGATCGGGCAGGCCCGTGGCCGCATCGACGCGGCGCAGCGCCAGCGGCGCGGTGCCGGTATTTTCCGGCGCGGCGCTGACGATCAGCGCCCCACCCGCCGCCACCCGGCCCGGATCGTCGAACGCCATGGCCATGTAGCGCGCGGCATCGTCGCGCCGCGCCAGCGTTATCCGGTCGCCGTCGAGCGGCGTGCCGCTCAGCTCGATCCGCAGCCCCGGCAGGCCGAGCGTCTGCGCGCCGGTGGCCAGCACCGCCCCGCCCGCGTCGCGCGCCTGCCAGAGCCCGCCTGGCCCGTCATGCACCAGCGTGAGCGGCCCCTGCGGCATCGCGCCGGCATCGGTCACGGTGATCTGCGCCGCCGCATCGCCGCGCATCAGCGCCCCGGGCGTCGCCGCCCATCCCGAGAGGGTGAAGAGCGCGCCGCCCGCCTGCCCCTCGGGGGTGATCCCCTGCGCGTGCACGCTGTTGATCTGCTCTGCCATGCGCCCGGCCCAGGCGTCGAGATCGCGCTGCGCCTGCGCGATCGCCCCGCCCGCATCACCAAGCCCGCCCAGCACGCCGCCCGAGGCCTGCACCTGCACGCGCGGCGCATCGGCATCGGCGGGCACCGCCGTCAGCCGCCCGTCCCCCGCCATCTCGATCCGCCCGGCGCGGCCCTCGGCCAGCAGGACCGGCCCGGCCCCCTCGGCCCCCAGCCGCAGGCTGGCGCGACCCCGGTCATCGAGCGTCACCTCCACCGC
>CAJXKX010000318.1 GCA_913055965.1 uncultured Roseovarius sp. | reverse complement strand
AGACGCCGCAGTCGATACACTCGTCGGGATGGATCACCAGCATGTTCTCGCCCTCGTAGAAGCAATCCACGGGGCAGACCTCGACGCAGTCGGTGTATTTGCAGGCGATGCAGTTGTCGGTGACGATATAGGTCATGGGTGTCTCGCGTTCTTGCCAGGTGCGCGGCGGTTCGTCAGTGACCTAGTCCAGCGCGCTGGATCATTCAAGCGTGCCCGAACCATCGGGGAAGAGTTTGCGGCGATCGCGCTTGGTGGGGCGTCCCTTTCCCTCGTAGCGCGGGTTGGGCGGGTCCGCGTCCTGCGGCGCGGGCGGCGTCATGTCCTCGTAGAGCGTGCGTGCCTCGGGGGCGGGGCCGCGGCGGGTGCCGATCCCGAGGATCCGCACCACCCGCACCTGCGATCCTTGCGCGAAGGTCAGCACATCGCCCGGCCCCACCTGCTGCGCGGGCTTGGCGGCGCGGGTGCCGTTCACGCGCACCTGCCCGCCCGTCACCTGCCCGGCGGCCAGCCCCCGCGTCTTGAAGAACCGCGCGTGCCAGAGCCACTTGTCGAGGCGGGTGGACGGGCGCGGCTCAGGCTGCATCGCGGCCCAGGCGGCGCATCTGCGCCAGCCAGCCCTCGCGGCGGGTCGCGCGGGCCTCGCCCTCGACCTGCCCCATCAGCGTGGTGCGCACCGGCTTCACCCCCGCGAATTTCAGGATGTTGCGTTCGAGGCTCTTGAGCGAATGCGACAGGAAGAAAAGCCGGTAGACCAGCGAAGGCATCCCCATCGTCACCACCACGCGGGCCGATTTGCCTCGGAGCCCGGCCCGCCAGTGCCCGCCCTCATCCACCGAAAGGACGAACCCGCCGCGCGACAGGTGCTCGAGCGCGGATTTCAGCACCGCGGGCATGTCGCCCAGCCACAGCGGATAGATGATCACAAGGTGATCGGCCGCACCCACGATCCGCTGCATCCCGAGAACGCCCTCGTCCTCGGGCGGGGCCTCCCACTCGGCCATGTTGCGCAGATAGGGCAGGTCCAGCCGGCTGGTCTCGACGATGTCGACGGCATGGCCCGCCGCCTCGGCCCCGTCGCGATAGGCCTCGGCCAGCGCGTTGCAGAAATGCCCGCCGTCCGGGTCTGGATGGCCCTGGATGATGGCGATGCGCCGTGCCATTGCCTCTCCTGCCATGCCGGGCCGCGCCCTGCCGCGCGGGCGGCCCGCTCAGTCCTTTGTCCGGAGCCCCATCAGCGCCGCCGCAAACGGATTGTCCGGGTCGATGCGGTCCTTCTTCTCGGGCTTCGCGCTGAACGATTTGGCGCGGTCCTCGCGCGGCTTGCCCTTCGGCCCGCCCGGACCGCCCTTGCCCCGCGGCTTGCCGGGCTTGCCCTGAGGCTTGCCGCGCGCGCCCTTTGCCGGGCGGCTGCCGCGCGGGGCGCGCGGCGCCCATGTAAAGGTGTAGTAGACCTCGATCTCCGGCTCGGTCATCTCGGGCGTCTCGCCGGGGGCGATCTCTTCCTCCGGGGTCGCGTCGATCTCGGGGGCCACCTCGGGCGCGGGCTGAGCCGGCTCGGCGGCGATCGGGGCCGCACCCTCGTCGGCGATGTCCGCGACGGCGTCGGCGGCGGTCTCCTCCGGTGCCTCTTCGGCAGCGGCGGCGGCATCTGCGGGGGCCTCGGCCACGGCCTGATCCACGGGCTTGACCTTCTCGCGCTCCGCCTTCTCGGCGCGGTAGCCCAGCCCCTGCATCAGCCCGGCGAACTGTTCGAGCGTCATGCCGGTGATCGACAGCATGTCCGCCGTCGCCTCGAACCCGCCGCGCGAATCGGCGCTGCGCAGCATGTCGGCCAGCCGCTCCAGCATGTCGATCCGAATCGCCCGCTCGCCCGCCGCGCGATAGCCCGCCATCGCGAAATAGCCCTGCGGCGCGGCGCTGTCGGCGGGCACCGTCACCAGACCGGGCGGCGGGGCCTCGGGAAAGGTGTCGAGCCCCTGCGCCAGCGACCAAAGCACCAGCCGCAGCCGCGTCGGCGCGGGCTTGAGCAGCGCGGGCTGGAACACGGTGAACTGACCGAATCGCACGCCGTGCTTGCGCAGCGCGCCCCGCGCCTCCTGATCGAGCGCCTTGACCTCCTCGGCCACGTCGCCGCGCGGCAGCACGCCCATCGCCTCGACCAGCCGGAAGCCAAAGCCACGCGCCAGCCCGGTGAGCGCCTCGTCGCGGCTCACCGCGAGCAGCGGCTCGAACAGGGTGGCGATCTTGCGATCGATGAAATGCTGCAGGCGGCGCTGCACCTTGGCGGCCACGTCCGCCCCCGCCTCGTCATCGACAAAGGCCACCGCCTGCGGCTTGAGAGGGTCGGCTCCGAGGGTGAGCTTGCCCACCGCCTCGTTGCCCCACATCAACCCGCCCTGCTCGGTAAAGTCGATCATGGTATCGGGCGCGTTGTAGAACTGGTCCGCCTTGAGATGGAAATGCGGCGCAAGGGCCGCGAGGCTCGCCTGTTGCAGGGTGCGCGCCTCCTGCCCGGCAGCGGCCTTGTCGCGGATGAAACGGAAGCCCTCGAGCCGCCCGACGAATTCGCCCTCGACGCTGACCGCGCCCTGATCGTTCACTTCGGCCACCATGGCCTCCTTCTGCTTGAGCCGGCGCATCAGCACGGATGTGCGCCGGTCCACGAATCTCTGCGTCAGCGCGCCATGCAGCGCATCCGACAGGCGGTCTTCTACCGCGCGTGTCTCCTCGCGCCAATGGCTTTCGTCATCCACCCAGCCCTTGCGCTGCGCCACGTAGGTCCAGGTGCGGATATAGGCGAGGCGTTTGGACAGCGTGTCGATATCGCCATCGGTGCGGTCGATGCGCCGCACCTGCGCCGCCAGCCAGTCGTCGGGCACCCGGCCTCTCTCGTGCAGATCGCAGAAGATGCGCTCCAGCAGGCCGGCATGTTCGGTGGCGCTGATGCCGCGGAAATCGGGGATGCGGCAGACATCCCAGAGCAGCCGGACCGACGGCGCATCGCCCGCGCGCGCGCGCACCTCGGCCACCTCGGCCAGGCTCTTGAGCGCGCCCAGATCGTCGGCCTCGCGGCCCCGCGACAAGAGCGGATGCTCGGGCCGCGCCTCGAGCGAGGCGACGAGCGCCTGCACCGAGCCGAAGGCCAGCCGCGCGTTGCGCCATTCGAGGCGGCGGACCGGGGCAAAGCGGTGATCGGTGATCGCCTGCGCCAGTTCCGGCTCGAGATCGGCGGCCTCGCCGGTGACGCCGAAGGTGCCGTCGCGCATCCCCCGCCCCGCGCGCCCCGCGATCTGCCCCAATTCGTGCGGGAAAAGCGCGCGCATCCGCCGCCCGTCGAATTTCGACAGCGACGAGAACGCGACATGGTCGATATCGAGGTTGAGTCCCATGCCGATGGCGTCGGTCGCCACGAGGTAATCCACGTCGCCGTTCTGGTAGAGCGCCACCTGAGCGTTGCGGGTGCGCGGGCTGAGCGCGCCCATCACCACCGCCGCGCCGCCCTTCTGCCGCCGGATCAGTTCGGCGATGGCATAGACGTTTTCCACCGAGAACCCGACGATGGCGCTGCGGGCGGGCAGGCGAGAGACCTTGCGCGGGCCGGTATAGGCCAGCTGCGACATGCGATCGCGGCCCAGGAACTCGACCCCCGGCACAAGCTCCGCGATGACGCCGCGCATGGTGTGGCTGCCG
>CAJXKX010000317.1 GCA_913055965.1 uncultured Roseovarius sp. | reverse complement strand
CGCCACCATCGCGGCCGGGGCCGGACACGCCGCGGGCGGCGGCGTGGCGGTGCTGCCGGGATTCACCGCGCACCCGCCTGTCATCCGCGTCGCCGACGCGGCGGTGACGGTCGAGATTTCCGACCGGGCGACGCTGGAGATGCCCGCGGGCAGCAAGATCCTGACCGAACGCCAGACGGATCAGGGCGTCATGACGGCAACCAATACGATCATCGAGGTGCCGCTCACCAAGGACGAGGCGATGACCCTCATCGAGGACGCCCTGAAGGATGCCGGGGAGCGCCCCGATGTCATCCGCACCGGCGACCTGAGCGCGATCAACATCGTCGAGAGCAGCTTTCGTCTCGGAATCGCGTTCGAGGTCGTCTCGGACGAGAGCACCATCGTGATGGTCAGCGTCTTCGAGCAGAACTGAGCCACCGCGGCGGGGAGCGCCGCGGGCTATCCCCGCCCGATATAGGGCATCGTGGTCGCCATCAGCGTCATGAACTGCACGTTCGCCTCGGGCGGCAGGTCCGCCATGTGCAGCACCGCGCGCCCGACTTCGGCCACGTCCATGGTCGGCGGCGGGTTGCCCGGGTTGGCGGCGATGATCCCTTCCAGCAACTCGGTGCGCGCGTTGCCGATGTCGATCTGCCCGCAGGCGATGCCATGGGCGCGACCATCGAGGCTGAGCGTCCTGGTCAGCCCGGTAATGGCGTGTTTGGTCGTGGTGTAGGCGACCGATCCTTCGCGCGGGGCATGGGCCGAGAGCGAGCCGTTGTTGATGATCCGCCCGCCCTGCGGGTCTTGCCGCCGCATCTGCCCGAACGCCGCCTGCGCACACAGGAACATGCCGTGCAGGTTCACCTCCACCACCTGCCGCCATTCGTCATAGCCCAACTCGTCGATCAGCGCCGCGCGGCCGAAACTGCCCGCGTTGTTGAACAGCACGTCGAGACGGCCCGCCTTGGCGGTGAATGTGTCGAAACAGCGCGCCACGTCATCGGGCGATGTCACGTCGCCGGCCAGGATCACGGCGGTGTCACGCCCCTCGGCCACCGTCTCCAGCGCGCCCTCGCGCCGCGCCATCAGCCCCACGCGCCAGCCCGCCGCGAGAAAGGCGCGCGCGCAGGCGGCCCCGATCCCGGCGCTCGCGCCGGTGATGAGTATGGATTTCATGGCTCTTGCTCCCTATCCAGTTCCAGCGCCACGGGCTTGGCGCGCAGATCGTCCACCCGCAGCGGCGCCGAGGGTTTCGACAGCCGGTTGCGCACCACCCAGTGCAGCCGCTCCTCCGCCCGCGTGATCGCCACATAGGCCAGCCGCTTCCACAGGGGCTGCCCCGCCTCCGACCGGCCCATCCGGGCGGCGGCATGGATATCGGGGGCAAAGACCTGCACGTCGCGCCATTGCGAGCCTTGCGCCTTGTGGATCGTGACCGCCGCGCCATGCAGGAACACCGCGCCCATATTGGCGGCATAGGGGATGAACGGCTCTTCCTCGTCGGGCTTCTCGATCTTGACGATGGACGCCGCCGACAGGCGCGGATCCTCGGCCCCGATGACATGCAGGCGGGAAAAGCCCGCGCGCTTGCCGGGCCCCAGATAGATCACCTGCGCCCCCTTGATCAGCCCGCGCGCCTCCACATCGAGCCGCTTCTTGCGATGCTTGAGCGGCAACTCAATGCCGTCGCAAATCAGCGGCTCGCCCTCCAGCAGCGCGGTCTCGGGCGCGTCATGCACCGCGCGAAAGGCATTGATCAGCCGGATGCGCGTGGCGTTGCGCCAGACAAGGACGGGCGAGCGCGCCATCAGGTCCACCTCGACCCGCTCGGCCCATCTCACGCGGTCGTCGCGGCGGGCGGCGTCCTCGATCATCCGCTCGAAATGGTGAAATTCCAGCGCCGGATCGGCCAGCGCATGGGCGAGATCGAGGATCGGGTTGTCGGCGTCCTGCCGGTGGATGCGGCTCAGTTCCAGCCGCGCGGGCGCGGGCAGACTCTCGAACACCATGCCGCCGGTGGATTTCACCGGCGGCAGCTGCGCCGGATCGCCGAACAGCAGCAGGGTGGGAAAAATCGCCTGCAGATCCTCGAATTGCTGCGCGTCGAGCATGCTCGCCTCGTCCACGAGGCCGATATCGAGCGGCTCTTCGCGGCGCGTCCACCCGGTGATGAAATCCGACCCGCGCAGCCCCGCCGCCGCCAGCGCTCCGGGGATCGACTTGTGGGTCTCGTAAAAGGCCAGCGCCCGGTCGAGCGCATGATCGGTCAGCCCCTCGATCTCGGGGCGCGCGCCATTCCCGGCCAGCCATTCGGCGATCTTCTCGTATTCCGGGTCATAGACCGGGGTATAGAGAATGCGGTGAATCGTGGTCGCGGGCACGCCGCGCATCCGCAGCACGCTCGCCGCCTTGTTGGTGGGGGCAAGGATGGCGAGCGTGCGCCGGTCGCGCCGCCTGCGCCCCTCCCAGTCGCCCGACACGATATCGACCCCCGCCTCTTCCAGCGCGCGGGTCAGCGCGGCCAGAAGCAGCGTCTTGCCCGACCCCGCCTTGCCCACCACGGCCATCACCGCGCGCTTGCCCTCGCGCGGCGGCGTCAGCGTGCCCTCGTCGAGATCGACACCCACGCCGCGCAGCGCCTCACTGATGCGGTCATGGGCCTCGGCCTGATCGGGGGAATAGGTGAGCTCGGTTCCGGACATGGCGCGACCCTAGCGCCGCGGCCCGAGAGGTGCCAGCGAAAGCCGCGCGATCCGGCTTGACCCTGCGCCGCGCTTCCCCGAAGGAGAACGACGGGATAGGATCGGCGAAAACCCGCCGCTCAGGGAAAGGCAAGGCATGGCGCATATCATCGTGGTCGGCAACGAGAAGGGCGGCGCGGGCAAATCCACCGTCTCGATGCACGTGGCAACCGCGCTCGCGCGGATGGGGCACGCGACCTCTGCGCTCGATCTCGACCTGCGGCAGCGCAGCTTCGGGCGTTATGTCGAGAACCGCGCCCGCTTCCTCGACCGCGAAGGGCTCGAGATGCCCAGCCCCCGCCTCGTCACACTGCCCGAGGTGGCCGAGGCCGATCTCAAGCCCGGCGAGAACGTCTATGACCGCCGCCTCGCCGCCGCCATGGCCGGGGCCGAACCCGAGAGCGATTTCATCATCATCGACTGCCCCGGCTCGCATACCCGCCTGAGCCAGGTCGCCCACAGCCTCGCCGATACGCTGATCACGCCGCTCAACGACAGCTTCATCGATTTCGATCTGCTGGCGCATACCGATGCCGACGGGCTCAAGGTGCTCGGCCCCTCGGTCTATTCCGAGATGGTCTGGAACGCCCGGCAGTTGCGCGCGCAGGCCGGGCTGCGGCCCATCGACTGGGTGGTGCTGCGCAACCGGGTGGGCGCGCAACAGATGGTCAACAAGGAAAAGATGGGCCGCGCGCTCGACGCGCTGGCGAAACGGATCGGGTTCCGCGTGGCGCCGGGCTTCAACGAGCGGGTGATCTTCCGCGAATTGTTCCCGCGCGGGCTCACCCTGCTCGACCTGCGCGATATCGGCGTCAAGGGGCTCAACATCTCCAACATAGCGGCGCGTCAGGAATTGCGCGACCTGCTCAAGGCGCTGAACCTGCCGGGGGTGAACGTCCGCTTCTAGCGCGGCTTGCCCGCGCGCGGGCTTTGGTCCGGGGCCACACCGAGCGGCCGGCACCGG
>CAJXKX010000316.1 GCA_913055965.1 uncultured Roseovarius sp. | reverse complement strand
GCCGAGAAAGGCCGAGAGATCGGTGGGCCCCGGCCCGTGCTCGCGCGGGCCGGTCATGTCTGCGATGCGGCCCAAGAGGCCGCCGCCGCGCCGCGCCGCCGCCTGCGTGGCGTCGATCAGTTCGCGCGCCTCGCCCGGCAGGCCCATCCGGGCCAGCCGCGACTGCATGCCCAGAATGATCGTCAGCAGGTTGGAGAAATCATGCGCCAATCCGCTGGTCAGCTGCGCCGCCATCTCGCGCCGCCGCGTCTGTTGCAGCGCGGCGCGCGCCTGGCTCTCGCGGGTGATGTCCATCGATAGGATATACACGCCGCCGCTGCCCGGATCGGGGGTGAGAGCCACGCGGATGCGGCGCGCGCTGGGCGCGTGGGTGAACTCGAAGACCGAGGGCTCGCCGCCATAGGCACGGTCGAGTTGCGGGCCGATCACGCCCCATGTCGCCGGGTCGAAGACCTGCGCCGCGTCCACGCCCACGGGATCGGTGCGCGTGCCCGGCATCACCGAGGTCAGCCGACGGTTGGAATAGGTATAGCGCCGGTCGGCACCGACATGGGCGATATGGGCGGGCATCATCTCGGCGGTCAGCCGCGTGCGCGCCTCGGCCTCGGTGATCTGGCGCTTGGCCTCTTCGAGCGCGGTGATGGTGGCCTGCAACTCGCGGTTGGCGGTGGCGAGATCCTCGGAGTAGGCGATCAGCTGGTCCGACAGCTCCTCGGAGCGCGCGCGCAACAGCGCCTCCTGCCGCTTGGGGCCGGTGATGTCGGTATAGACCGTGACCCACCCGCCCTGCGGCAGCGGCGTGCCCTCGACGCTGATCGTGCGGCCGTTGGCGCGGGTGCGCTCCATGTAATGCGGCTCGAAGGCGCGGGCGATCTCGACCCGTTCGGCGACGAAGGTCTCGACGCAGCCCACATCGCCGTAATCGCCGCGCCGCGCGAGATAGCGGATGGTATCGGCGAAATCCGCGCCGGGCGTCACCAGCGCATCGGGCAGGGCGAACATCTCCTGGAAGCGGCGGTTGCAGACGGCGAGGCGCAGGTCGCGGTCGTAGATGGTGAGCGCCTGCTGGATCAGGTTGAGCCCGGCCATGGTCATGGCGTCGCGGTCGGTCTGCATGGCGCTAGTCCCCGGGACGCGGGGCGGTGCAGAGGACGGCGGGGTCCATTCTCCGCGCGGGACAAGGCGCGCTTGCGCGCCGCCGCGCGAGCGCCCGACCCCCCGGACGGGCGGGCGCTTTTGCAACGCTGCACACCCGCACACCCGTTCGAAGTGGACTGCACCATGAACCGCGGACCACAACCGCGGGTGCGCCCCCCCGCCGAGGGGCGCTCGCGCGGCGCATCGCCAGATACCAGATGCTATGCGTCCTCGTGCTGTCCCCGACCCTTTCCCACTAGCACCCCGCAGGAGGGCCGCAAAGACCGTTCCCGGCGCGGTTACAATTCGTAAGAATTGCGACATGTTCAGGAAAAAGTTGACCGCCAGCAATATTCGCGCACCCTTGAGGCGACAGGAATCGCGTCCCCGGGGGGCGTGGCCCGCGTGGAGGATGCGGGCGCAAGGGAGGGAAGGATCTTGGCACAGCCGTCACAACCGGCGGATGGGGCGCGCTCCATTCCGGCGCTTCTGCAACGCAACGCCACGCGCTTCGCGGGCCGCCATGCCTATCGCGAAAAGGAATACGGCATCTGGCAGACCTGGACCTGGGCCGAGACGGAAAAGGAAATCGAGGCGCTGGCGCTGGGGCTGATCAATCTGGGCGTGGCCGAGGGCGATTTCATCGCCATCATCGGCCGCAACCGGCCGCATTTCTACTGGTCGATGGTCGCCGCGCAATCGGTGGGCGCGATTCCCGTGCCGCTCTATCAGGATGCCGCCGCCGACGAGATGGCCTATGTGATGGACCATTGCGGCGCGCGCTTTGCCATCGTCGAGGACCAGGAGCAGGTCGACAAGCTGATCGAGGTGCAGGAGGGGCTGCACCAGCTGGAGCACATCATCTATGTCGATCCGCGGGGCCTGCGCAAATACGATCACCACAAGCTGCACCGGTATATCGACATCCAGGAACAGGGGCGCGCGGCCTATTACGAGTGGATCGAGGACCTCAAGGCGCGGCGCGAGAAGCTGGATTACGACAGCACCTGCGTGATGCTCTATACCTCCGGCACCACCGGCAAGCCCAAGGGCGTTGTGCTGTCGAACCGCAACATCATCGAGGCGTCGAAATCCTCGGCCGAGTTCGACCACCTGACCCGCGACGAGGAGGTGCTGGCCTATCTTCCGATGGCCTGGGTGGGCGATTTCATCTTTTCCATCGGGCAGGCCTACTGGTGCGGGTTCTGCGTGAACTGCCCCGAGAGCGCCGACACGATGCAGACCGACCTGCGCGAGATCGGGCCGACCTATTATTTCGCCCCGCCGCGCGTGTTCGAGACGCAGCTGACCAACGTGATGATCCGCATGGAGGATGCGGGCCGCGTCAAGAAATGGCTGTTCGATCATTTCATGTCGGTGGCGCGCCGGGTGGGCCCCGCGATCCTCGACGGCAAGCCGGTGAGCGGCATGGACCGGCTGCGCTACGGCCTCGGAAACCTGTTCGTCTACGGCCCGCTGAAGGACACGCTGGGCCTGGGCCGGGTGCGCGTGGGCTACACGGCGGGCGAGGCGATCGGGCCGGAAATCTTCGATTTCTACCGCTCCCTCGGGATCAACCTCAAACAGCTCTATGGCCAGACGGAGGCGTCGGTGTTCATCACGCTGCAGCCCGATGGCGAGGTGCGCAGCGACACCGTGGGCGTGCCCGCACCCGGCGTCGAGGTGCGCATCGGCGAGAATGGCGAGGTGTTCTATCGTTCGGCCGGCACGTTCGAATACTATTACAAGAACGAGGAAAGCACGAAGAAGACCAAGGATTCCGAGGGCTGGGTCGCCACCGGCGATGCGGGCTTCTTCGAGGAGGGGTCGGGCCACCTGCGCATCATCGACCGCGCCAAGGACGTCGGAAAGATGGCCGACGGCAAGCTCTTTGCCCCGAAATACGTGGAGAACAAGCTCAAGTTCTTCCCCAACATCCTCGAGGCGGTGGTGTTCGGCAACGGGCGCTCGGAATGCACGGCCTTCGTCAATATCGACCTGACGGCGGTGGGCAACTGGGCCGAGCGCAACAATATCGGCTATGCCTCCTACCAGGAACTGGCCGGGCACCCCAAGGTGCTCGAGATGATCCGCGGCCATGTCGAGGAGGTCAATCACAGCCTCGCCGACGACCCGATGCTGTCGCATTGCCAAGTGCATCGCTTCATCGTGCTGCACAAGGAACTCGATGCCGATGACGGCGAGATGACCCGCACCCGCAAGGTCCGCCGGGGCGTGATTTCCGAGAAGTTCGAGGATTTGCTGGCGGCGCTCTATGACGGGTCGGAGGAGGTATTCACCACCACCGAGGTGACCTACGAGGACGGGCGCAAGGGCAGCATTTCGGCAACGCTGAAGATCGTGCCGGTCGCGGTCGCGGTGGAGCAGACAGCGAAGGTGGCGGCGGAATGAACGACATGACACCCGAAGGCTACACCACCCAGGACGGCCGCAAGATCGGCGGGGTGGTGATGGAGATGAAGAACATCACCCTGCGCTTCGGCGGGGTGGTGGCGATCCAGGATATCAGCTTCGACATCCGCGAGGGCGAGA
>CAJXKX010000315.1 GCA_913055965.1 uncultured Roseovarius sp. | reverse complement strand
GACTGGCTCGAGGACGAGGATGCAGAACAGGCCACCGCCTATGAGGAACAGGACGAGTTGCAGGCGCGGCGCGAATTGCTCGCCAAGGCGATGGACGTGCTCAACGACCGCGAGCGTGATATCCTGACGCAGCGCCGCCTGAGCGACGAGACGGTGACGCTCGAGGACCTGAGCGCGCAATACGACGTGAGCCGCGAGCGTATCCGCCAGATCGAGGTGCGCGCCTTCGAGAAGCTGCAGAAGCGGATGCGCGCGCTGGCGCAGGAAAAGGGGATGCTGCCCGCAAGCTGACCCTTGGAGCGGCCGACGCGCTCGCCTAAGAGGGGGCGTGCAACAGGGGACATCGGGACATGCGCGGGCGTCGGGGCGTCTTTCTTCTTGGGCTGGTGGTGGTGCTGGCGGCCTGTTCGCCGCGCCCCACCGCGCTGCGCGCGCCGCCCGACCCAAGTGCCGAGGTGCACCCGATCCACGTGGCCACGGGGCGCAGGCTCGACCGGACGGGCCCGCTTTTCGGCTACGAGAGGGCGCGCGGGCTGCGCTATTTCCGCGCCGATATCTCGGTGCCGCCGACCCATGTGCCGGGCCGGATCGAATGGCCCGACGGCCCGCCCGACGCCGCGACCGATTTCGTCGTGACCGACACCGAGGTGATCGACGGCCCCGGGCAACTCGTGTCGCGGATGCGCGCCGACGGGGGCGGGCGCGAGACGCTGCTCTACGTGCACGGCTACAACAACACGCTGTCGGAGGCGATGTTCCGGCTGGCGCAGATCCGTGCGGATTTCGACGTGACCCTGCCTTCGCTGCTGTTTTCCTGGCCCTCGGCGGGCGATCCGCGCGGCTATGTCTATGATCGCGACAGCGTGCTCTTTGCCCGCGACGATCTGGTGGCGCTGCTCGACCGGCTGACCGCCGGGCCGGGTGATCGGGTGTTCCTGCTGGCCCATTCCATGGGGTCGCAGCTTGTCATGGAGGCGCTGCGGCAGGTGGCGCTCTCGGGCGACCGGCAGGTGCTGTCGCGCCTGAGCGGCGTGGTGCTGATGTCGCCCGATATCGACCCGGACGTGTTCGCCCGGCAGGCCGAGGCGATCGGCGCGCTGCCGCAGCCCTTCTTCATCTTCATCACCCGCGCCGACCGGGCGCTCACGCTGTCGGGCCTGATCACCGGGCGCAAGCCGCGCCTCGGGGTGATCGACGCCGCCGAAGAGGTGGCGCGTCCGGATGTGCAGGTCATCGATTTCACCGATCTCGCCACCGGCGAGGCGCTCAACCATTTCGTGCCCGTCACCTCGCCCGCCGCCATCGAGATGCTCAACCGCCTGCTGTCCGAGACCGAAGGCACCGCCTCGGGGGCGCTGGGCGAGTTGCGCCTCGACCTGCCCGCCGCCGACGCGTTGCCGCGCCCGCGACGCGGGGGTTGACCCGCCGCGCGCCAGTGCCAACATGGATCGCGCAGCCGAAAGGGAGCGGATCATGGCCGGCGGATGGGCGCGCGACGGCGCGGTGAGCGAACAGATAGAAGCCTCGATTTCCGACGAACTCGCGCGGCTCAAGGCCCGCGCGCAGCCCGTGGGCGAGAGCCTGACCCATTGCGCGGATTGCGACGAGCCGATCCCCGAGGCCCGCCGCGCCGCCATCCCCGGCGTCAAGCTGTGCATCGATTGTGCCTCGGAGGCACAGGCACAGACCCAGCCGCGCGGCGGCATCAACCGGCGCGGCTCGAAGGACAGTCAGCTCAAGTGAGGTTCGCCGCGTCGAGATAGGCGCGCACCGCCGTCTGCACATGGCGAAAGCGGTCGCCGCCGAGATGCTTGCCGCCATACCACCGTGTCACGACGACCAGGTGATCGCGGACCCCGTCGCGTTCGAGCATCCGCAGGATCACGTTGCCCGCGCCAGCCTCTCCGTCATCGTTCTTGACCGGGCCGGAGCCGAGCAGCAAACCCCATGTATTATGGGTCGCCTTGGCGAATTTCTTTTGCTTCCTGAGGCTTTTCAAAAGCGCCTTCGCCTCCGCCTCCGACGCGCAGGGCGCGCCGGAGACAGCGTATTTCGAGCCTCGGTCGGAAACGATGTTGTCCAGCGTGAGCATGCCGGGTTTGTGCTGGGTTTCGGCCCTTTCCGCAATCCCCGCTGCGGCGGGCTCAGCCCTCCATCGCCTCCAACTCGTCGATCATGCCCTCGATCATCGACAGCCCCTTGTCCCAGAAGGCCGGGTCGGAGGCGTCGAGGCCGAAGGGGGCCAGAAGCTCCTTGTGGTGCTTGGAGCCGCCCGCGCGCAGCATCTCGAAATACTTGTCCTCGAAGCCCTCGGGCGCGGCCTCGTAGGCGGCATAGAGCGCATTCACGAGGCCGTCGCCGAAGGCATAGGCGTAGACGTAGAAGGGCGAGTGGACGAAATGCGGGATATAGGCCCAGAAGGTCTCGTATCCCTCCATGAAATCGAACGCCGGCCCGAGGCTCTCGGCCTGCACGGACATCCAGAGCGCGTTGATGTCCTCGGGGGTGAGTTCGCCCTCGCGGCGCGCCGCGTGCAGCTTGCATTCGAAATCGTAGAACGCGATCTGCCGCACCACGGTGTTGATCATGTCCTCGACCTTGCCCGCGAGCAGGACCTTGCGCTCGGCCTCGGTCTGCGCGCCCGCGAGCATCCGCCGGAAGGTCAGCATCTCGCCGAAGACGCTCGCCGTCTCTGCCAGTGTGAGCGGGGTGGAGGCCAGCAATTCGCCCTGCTCGGCCGCCAGCCGCTGATGCACGCCGTGGCCAAGCTCGTGCGCGAGCGTCATCACGTCGCGCGGCTTGCCCAGGTAGTTGAGCATCACGTAGGGGTGCGCGTCGGTCACGGTGGGATGGGCGAAGGCGCCGGGCGCCTTGCCCGGCTTCACGCCCGCGTCGATCCACCCCCGCTCGAAGAACGGCTGCGCCAGGTCGGCCATGCGCGGATCGAAGCCCGCATAGGCCGCCGTCACCGTCTCGCGCGCCTCGTCCCAGGGGATGGTGCGCGGGTCGGCCAGCGGCAGCGGCGCGTTGCGGTCCCAGACCTGCATCCGGTCGAGCCCCAGCCACTTGCGCTTGAGCTCGTAATAGCGGTGCGAGAGGCGCGGATAGGCCGCCACCACCGCCTCGCGCAGCGCCTCGACGACCTCGGGCTCGACATCGTTCGAAAGGTGCCGCCCGGTCTGGGCCGTGGGCATGCCGCGCCAGCGGTCCAGCACCTCCTTTTCCTTGGCGGTGGTGTTGTGGACGCGGGCGAAGGTGCGCAGGTTCTCGCCCAGCACGCGCGCCAGGTCGCGCGCCGCCGCCTCGCGTTTCGCGCGGTCGTGATCGGTGAGCAGGGTGAGGGTGGCCTCGATCCCCATCTCCTCGCCCTCGACGGTGAAGGCGAGCCCCGCGATCGTCTCGTCGAAGAGCCGCTCCCACGCGTCGCCCACCACGCCCAGATCGTGGAGGAATTTCTCCAGTTCGTCCGAGAGCTGATAGGGCTTCATAGCGCGGATGCGGCGCAGCACGGGGGCGTAGCGCGCGAGGTCGGCGTTCGCGTCATACATCGCCTTGAGCGCATCCTCGTCCAGCCGGTTGAGCTCCAGCGAGAAGAACACCAGCGGCGTGGTGAAGCGGGTGATCTTTTCCTGGCAGTCCGACAGGAACTTGGCCCGCGCGGAGTCGGTGGTCTCTTGGTAGTAGCGCAGGCCC
>CAJXKX010000314.1 GCA_913055965.1 uncultured Roseovarius sp. | reverse complement strand
GGGGTGCAGGTGACCGAGTTCCACGAGGGCATCCTGCCCTGGGCGCTGCGCAACCCGACCGCCATCGTCTTTGACGAATACGACGCGGGCCGCGCCGACGTGATGTTCGTGATCCAGCGCGTGCTGGAGGCGGATGGCAAGCTGACGCTGCTCGATCAGAACGAGGTGATCACGCCAAACCCGTTCTTCCGCCTGTTCGCCACCGCCAACACCGTGGGCCTCGGCGATACCACGGGCCTCTACCATGGCACGCAGCAGATCAACCAGGGCCAGATGGACCGCTGGTCGCTTGTCGCGACGCTCAACTACCTGAGCCACGACGCCGAGACCAATATCGTGCTGGCCAAGAACCCGCTCTACAACACCGCCGAAGGGCGCAAGACGGTGAGCCGGATGGTGACGGTGGCGGACCTGTCGCGCACCGCCTTCATGAATGGCGAACTCAGCACGGTGATGAGCCCGCGCACGGTGATCGCCTGGGCGCAGAACGCCACGATCTTCCGCAATGTGGGCTATGCGTTCCGGCTGACGTTCCTCAACAAGTGCGACGAGTTGGAGCGGCAGACGGTGGCCGAGTTCTATCAGCGCTGCTTTGACGAGGAACTGCCGGAAAGTGCGGCGAATGTGAGCGTGCGGTGAACCGCGGGCGGGCCTCAGATTTCGGGCTTGGCCGTGTCTTCGAGCGCCTCGACGCGGGCGTCGAGCGCGTATTGGTGCCCGGCGATGAGGGTCAGGATATGCGTAACACCGTCGATGCGCGTGTTTACATCGTCGAATTGCTCGCGCATTTCGTCGAATTGCTCGCGCATTTCGCTGCGCATCTCCTGCAACAGCTTGATGGTGTGGTTCTCTGGCGTGTCCGGCATCGCGCGTCTCCCTACGCTTTCAAGATAAGGTGGCACGGTCACCATTGCAAACCTTCGGTTAACGCATCGCTAATGCCCAAACGCACGGTCGCGACCCCATGACCAGACCCGCCGACAACCCCGCCGATCCGTTCAAGAAGGCGCTGGCCAACGCCACCAAGGTGATGGCCGACGACAGCGACCTGACGGTGAGCTATTCGGTCGATCCCGCGGGGCTCTCGGGCGATTCCCTGCGCCTGCCGCAGGTGAGCCGCCGCATGACCCGCGAGGAGGTGCTGCTGGCGCGCGGCACGGCGGATGCGCTGGCGCTGCGGCACAGGTTCCATGATGCGGGGCTCCATGCCCGCTATGCGCCCCCGGGCGACATGGCGCGCGATCTCTACGAGGCGATGGAAACCGCGCGTTGCGAGGCCGTGGGCGCGCGCGAGATGCCCGGCACCGCCACCAATATCGACGCCAAGATCGCGCAGGAGGCGGGGCGGCTGGGATTCGACCGCGTCACCTCGACCGATGACGCCCCCCTGCCAGCCGCCGCCGGATACCTCATCCGCCACCTCGCCACCGGGCGCGACATGCCCGCGGGCGCGCAGAACGTCATGGAGCTGTGGCGCGGCTTCATCGAGGAGCAGGCGGGCGGCACGCTGGAGAGCCTGCAGGACACGCTGGCCGACCAGGCGGCATTCGCGCGCTTTGCACGCCGGATCATCGAGGACCTGGGCTACGGCGACCAGCTGGGCGACGACCCGGACAGCCCCGACGACGAGAACCAGGACGAGGCCGAGGAGACGACCGAGGAGGACGACCCCGAGAGCGCGGGCGAGGATGACAGCCAGGAGGACGAGGCCGAGGCCGACCCCGAGCGCAGCCAGGACGAGCAGCAGGATGCGCAACAGGCGCAGGTGAGCCTCGACGAGATGGCCGACCAGGACATGGACGACGAGGCCGAACTGCCCGAAGGCGAGGCCCCGCTCGATCCGCCGCCGCCGCCCCCCGCCTCCGAGGCCGATCCCGGCTATACCATCTTCGACCCCGCGCATGACGAGGAAATCCGCGCCGAAGACCTCGCCGAACCGGTCGAGCTGGAACGGCTGCGCGCCTATCTCGACCAGCAGCTCGACCCGCTCAAGGGCGCGGTCGGGCGGCTCGCCAACAAGCTGCAGCGACGCCTGCAGGCCCAGCAGAGCCGCAGCTGGGAATTCGACCGCGAGGAGGGCATCCTCGACGCCGGACGCCTGGCGCGGGTGGTGGCGAACCCCACCACGCCGCTCAGCTTCAAGGTCGAGAAAGACACCGAGTTCCGCGACACGGTGGTGACGCTGCTGCTGGACAATTCCGGCTCGATGCGGGGACGGCCGATCTCGATCGCCGCGATCTGCGCCGACGTGCTTGCGCGCACGCTCGAGCGCTGCTCGGTCAAGGTGGAGATTCTCGGCTTCACCACCCGCGCCTGGAAGGGCGGGCAGAGCCGCGAGGGCTGGCTTGCCGCCGGACGGCCGCAACTGCCGGGCCGCCTGAACGACCTGCGCCACATCATCTACAAATCCGCCGACGCGCCGATGCGGCGCACCCGCGACAATCTCGGGCTGATGATGAAAGAGGGTCTGCTCAAGGAGAATATCGACGGCGAGGCGCTGGAGTGGGCGCACCGGCGCATCACCGCCCGCAAGGAGGCGCGCAAGATCCTGATGGTGATCTCCGACGGGGCCCCGGTCGATGACAGCACGCTGAGCGTGAACCCCGCCAATTACCTGGAAAAGCACCTGCGCGACGTGATCGCCATGGTCGAGCGGCGCAGGCAGGTCGAGCTTCTGGCCATCGGCATAGGACACGACGTGACCCGCTATTACGATCGCGCGGTGACGATCACCGATGCCGATCAGCTGGCGGGCGCGATGACCGAACAACTGGCCGCGCTCTTCGACAGCGACCCGCGCGCGCGGGCGCGGGTTATGGGCATCAGGCGGGCCGGCTGACTTGCCCGTCACGCTCGACAGCCTGCGCGATCTCGGCACCCTGCCCTTCGACCAGGTGATCGACGTGCGCTCGCCCTCGGAATATGCCGAGGACCACGTCCCCGGCGCGCTGAGCCTGCCGGTGCTCTCGGATGACGAGCGCGCACGCGTGGGCACGATCTACGTGCAACAGGACCGGTTTCTCGCCCGCAAGATCGGCGCGGCGCTGGTGGCGCGCAACGCCGCCGCGCATCTCGAGGGGCCGCTGGCGGATCGTGGCGGCGGCTGGCGGCCGCTGGTCTATTGCTGGCGCGGGGGGCAGCGGTCGGGATCGTTCACCTCGATCCTGCAACAGATCGGCTGGCGCGCCGATACCATCGCGGGCGGCTATCGCAGCTATCGGCGGCTGGTGGCAGCGGCGCTCTATGACAGCCCCTTCCCCGCGCCGGTGGTGCTGGTCGACGGCGGCACCGGGACAGCCAAGACGCGGCTGCTGGCGCATCTGTCCGCGGCGGGCGCGCAGGTGCTCGATCTCGAGGCGCTGGCGGCGCATCGCGGCTCGGTCTTCGGCCTCGTCGGCACGGCGCAGCCGTCGCAGAAAGCGTTCGAGAGCGCGCTCGCCCGGCATGTGGCCGCGCTCGATCCCGCGCGCCCCGTCTTTGTCGAGGCCGAGAGCGCGCGCATCGGCGCGATCACCCTGCCCCCGGCGCTCGCTGCGGCGATGAAGGCGGCGCGGGCGGTGCGGATCGAGGCCCCGATGCGGGCGCGGGTGGGCCACATCCTGGACGATTACGCCGATCTCGTCGCCGAGCCGGACCGGCTCGACGCGATCCTCGGGCGGCTGGTGCGCTATCACGGGCACGACGCGGTCGATGG
>CAJXKX010000313.1 GCA_913055965.1 uncultured Roseovarius sp. | reverse complement strand
GCTCGCTCACCGCGCTGCCGATCATCGAGACGCAGGCGGGCGATATCTCGGCCTTCATTCCGACCAACGTGATCTCGATCACCGACGGCCAGATCTTCCTCGAGACGGACCTTTTCTATCAGGGCATCCGCCCCGCTGTGAACACCGGCCTGTCGGTCAGCCGCGTCGGCGGCTCGGCACAGACCAGCGCGATGAAATCGGTCGCGGGCCCGGTCAAGCTCGAGCTTGCGCAGTATCGCGAGATGGCGGCCTTCGCACAGTTCGGCTCGGACCTCGACGCGGCGACGCAGCAGCTTCTGAACCGCGGCGCGCGCCTGACCGAGTTGATGAAGCAGCCGCAGTATTCGCCCCTCACCAATGCCGAGATCGTCTGCATCATCTACGCGGGCACCAACGGCTATCTCGACAAGCTGCCGGTGGGCGATGTCGGCCGGTTCGAGGAGGGCCTGCTCAAGCACCTGCGCGGCAAGCACCAGGACCTGCTGGACTACATCACCAAGGAGGATCCCAAGATCAAGGGTGAGGCCGAGGACAAGATCAAGGCTGCGCTGGACGAATTCGCCGCCGACTTCGCGTAACGGGGAGACCAGGCAATGCCCTCTCTCAAGGACCTGAAAAACCGGATCTCGTCGGTCAAATCGACCCGCAAGATCACCAAGGCCATGCAGATGGTTGCCGCGGCGAAACTTCGCCGCGCGCAGGAGGCCGCGGAAATGGCGCGGCCTTACACCGAGCGGTTCAACGCGGTGATGGCCAAGCTCGCGGCTTCCGTGGGCGATGCCGAGAACGCGCCGCGCCTGCTCAGCGGCACGGGCGAGGACAAGGTGCACCTGCTGGTGGTCATGACCGCCGAGCGCGGGCTGTGCGGCGGCTTCAACGCCAACATCGCCAAGCTGGCCAAGGCCGAGGCCGACAGCCTGATCGCGGCGGGCAAGACCGTCAAGATCATCACCGTCGGCAAGAAGGGCCGGGACGCGATGAAGCGCGACTATCGGCAGTACTTCATCGACCACGTGGACATGACCGAGGTCAAGCGCGTGGGCTATGCCGACGCGCAGGCGATCGCGTCCGGCGTGCTCAGCCGGTTCGACGCGGGCGAGTTCGACGTGGCCAAGATCTTCTACGCGCAGTTCCAGAACGTCGTGACGCAGATCCCGACCAAGCAGCAGATCATCCCCGCCGAAATCGGCGAGGCGGACGAGGCCGAGACCGGCAGCTTCTACGATTTCGAGCCCGACGAGAACGCGATTCTCGCCGATCTCCTGCCGCGCGGCGTGGCCACGCAGATCTTCAGCGCGCTGCTCGAGAACGCCGCCTCGGAACAGGGCGCACGGATGTCCGCCATGGACAACGCCACCCGTAACGCGGGCGAGATGATCGACAAGCTGACCATCGAGTACAACCGCTCGCGCCAGGCCGTGATCACCAACGAGCTGATTGAAATCATTTCCGGCGCGGAAGCGCTGTAAGAAAAACCGGAGACGAAACATGGCAAACGCAAAAGGCAAAGTGACCCAGGTCATCGGCGCCGTGGTGGACGTCCAGTTCAGCGACCACCTGCCCGCGATCCTCAACGCGCTGGAAACCGACAACAACGGCAAGAAGCTGATCCTCGAAGTGGCGCAGCACCTTGGCGAGAACACCGTGCGCACCATCGCGATGGACGCGACCGAAGGTCTCGTGCGCGGTCAGGAAGTGACGGATTCCGGCGCACCGATCTCGGTGCCGGTGGGCAACGCCACGCTCGGGCGCATCATCAACGTGGTGGGCGAGCCCATCGACGAACAGGGCCCCGTCAACTCCGACGAGACCCGCGCCATCCACCAGCCCGCGCCCGAATTCGACGAACAGTCGACCGAGAGCGAAATCCTCGAAACCGGCATCAAGGTGGTGGACCTGCTCGCCCCCTACGCCAAGGGCGGCAAGATCGGCCTTTTCGGCGGTGCCGGCGTGGGCAAGACGGTTCTGATCATGGAACTGATCAACAACATCGCCAAGGTGCACTCGGGCTTTTCCGTGTTCGCCGGGGTGGGCGAACGGACGCGCGAGGGCAACGACCTCTATCACGAGATGATCGAATCGAACGTCATCAAGCCCGACAATCTGGCCGAGAGCCAGGTGGCGCTCGTCTACGGCCAGATGAACGAGCCGCCGGGGGCCCGCGCCCGCGTCGCGCTGACCGGTCTGACGCTCGCCGAGCAGTTCCGCGACCAATCGGGCACCGACGTGCTGTTCTTCGTCGACAACATCTTCCGCTTCACGCAGGCGGGCTCCGAGGTGTCGGCGCTTCTGGGCCGTATCCCTTCGGCCGTGGGCTACCAGCCGACGCTGGCCACCGACATGGGCGCGATGCAGGAACGCATCACCTCGACCAAGCAGGGCTCGATCACCTCGATTCAGGCCGTCTACGTGCCTGCGGACGACCTGACCGACCCCGCACCGGCCACGACATTCGCCCACCTCGACGCCACGACCGTTCTGTCGCGCGCGATCTCCGAGCTTGGCATCTACCCCGCCGTGGACCCGCTCGATTCGACCTCGCGCCTGATGGACCCGGCGATCGTCGGCGAAGAGCACTATCAGGTGGCGCGTGACGTGCAGGGCATCCTGCAGCGCTACAAGGCGCTTCAGGACATCATCGCGATCCTCGGCATGGACGAACTCAGCGAAGAGGACAAGCTGACGGTCGCCCGCGCCCGCAAGATCCAGCGCTTCCTGTCGCAGCCCTTCGACGTGGCCAAGGTGTTCACCGGCTCCGACGGTGTGCAGGTGCCGCTCGAAGAGACGATCCGCTCGTTCAAGGCGGTCGTCGCGGGCGAGTACGATCACCTGCCCGAAGCGGCCTTCTACATGGTCGGCGGCATCGACGACGTGATCGCCAAGGCCGAGAAGATGGCCGCGGCCGCCGCATAAGATCCCGGGTGGGGCTCAGCCCCACCCTGCATGAGCACCCTGGCGCAGGGTGGGGTCCTGCCCCGTCCCGGGCCACAAGAGGAGGCCGATATGGCTGAGACAGTGCAATTCGATCTCGTGAGCCCCGAGCGGCTTCTGGTGTCGGTCGCGGCGCGCGAGGTCCTGATCCCGGGGGCCGAGGGCGACCTGACCGCGCTGCCCGATCACGCGCCGCTCATCACCACGCTGCGCCCCGGCATCGTCCGGGTCTCGGGCCCCGATGGCGACAAGGAATATGTCGTCACCGGCGGATTTGCCGAGATCAATGGCCAGAGCATCTCGGTGCTCGCCGAGCGCGCCCTGCCCCGCGAGGACATGACGCAGGACCACTTCAAGTCGATGGTGAACGAGGCGACCGAGCGCCTCAACCGCGTCAAGGAGGAGAATGCCGAGGAGCATGGCCTCATCGACGACGCCACCAAGCTGCTGCACGACATGGTGGCCGTGGGCGATCACATCGGCATGTCGCCCAACTGAGCGCCAGCCCCGCACACCCGCAGGAAGGGCCGCCCGCACGGGGCGGCCCTTTCCTTTTGCAGTTCTCATTTCCCGCCGGAGCCGCTAGGTTTCCGGATCGGATCGACGGAGATACCATGCAGGTCTTGTTGAGAGAGGCGATCGGGATCGCGCAGGGCGAGGAGGCGCTGTTTTCCGATTTTGCCGATGGCGGCGAGATGTGGACGTCGGAAGGCACGCGCGAGCGGCGCAAGCATGTGGCTTTCGCCCCGCCCTTCCGCGCCGCCCC
>CAJXKX010000312.1 GCA_913055965.1 uncultured Roseovarius sp. | reverse complement strand
GGCGCCTCGCTGGGCAGCCCGCCGGTGAACGCCCCGAAGGCGGGCAGGATCAGCCGGGCTTCGTCATGGATGAAACATGGCCGCGACACCAGGCCAGCGCGCGTGGGGACCTGCGCCTTGGGGTGATAATGACCGGACACCTCGCCAGGCTCCGCCCGCGGCAGGGCGATGTGGCGGAAGGTGAGCGGCCCGCGCCCGGCCTCGGGCATATGGCTGCCGCCGATGCCCGGCAAGTCGGGATCGTGGTTGCCCGCTCGGCCTTTCCAAGATGCAGGTCAGAGACGCAAAGGATTCGCGCCGCTTCCCACCACAGCGCCCCCGAGGGGCGGGCCGCCAGTTCGGCGCCGTTGAGCAGAAATTCGGTGTCCGACATAACGGATACAAAGCCGGAACAAATCGTCTTTGGCAATGCCGGATTTCACGGAATCACCGAGAATGTGGCAGGGAAGATTCAGCTGTGTCTTTTCAGCCCAGACCGGCCTCCTGCATCAGGTGCTCCGCCTCTTCTTCGAGGGCACGGTTCTGGGCCATTCCCTGGATCGGCACCTTGCCCATCTCCAGCAGCAAGGGCGCCGCGAGAGGCGTCACATGCGGCGCCGCAACGGTGTCGATCCGGCCCTGCACCCGCTCCAGCATCGTCTCGATCCGCCCGTAATCGACCAGCCCGCGCGCCGCCTCGTCGCGGGTGATGCGCAGCATGAGGTGATCCGGGTCGTACTTGCGCAGCGCGTCATAGAGGATGTCGGACGAGAACGTCGCCTGCCGCCCGGTCTTGCGCTTGCCCGGGTGGTTGCGCTCGATCAGCATGGCGATCACCGCGGCGGTGCGGAAGGTCCGTTTCATCACCGCGTTTTCCGACAGCCAGCCCTCGAAATCCTCATGCAATTCGCCGGGAGCCAGCAAGGGCGCCGGGTCGGCAACGCGCTGCAGGCCCCAGATCAGCAGCGCGTAGTCGTTGGCGACGAAGCCTACTGGGTCGAGCCCGACCTGCTCCATCCGCCGGGTCACCAGCAGCCCCAGCGTCTGATTGGCGTTGCGTCCGGCGAAGCTGTAGAGCGTCAGATAGGCCCGACCGCCGCGCCAGAAGGTCTCGGCCAGCAGCCGCCCGCCAGGGGCCACGTCCTCCTCGGCGAGGATCACGTCCGCCCCCGCCTCGGCGGCGGCCCACGCGGCCATCAGCCCCGCAGGCCCCGCCCCGATCACCAGCAGGTCGCAATGCGCGTACGCCCGCTCGAAACGATCCTCCGCAGGCTCCGCAGACAGCGCGCCCAGCCCCGCGGCGCGCCGGATCGCGGGCTCGTAGACCTTTTCCCAGAAGGCCTTGGGCCACATGAAGGTCTTGTAATAGAACCCCGCGCCAAAGAACGGTGCCATCAGGTCGTTGACGGCCATCACGTCGAACCCCAGCGACGGCCAGCGGTTCTGGCTGCGCGCGACCAGCCCCTCGTGCAACTCCACGGTGGTGGCGCGGGCATTGGGCACCTGCGCCGCCCCCAGCCCCAGCGTCACCAGCGCGTTGGGCTCCTCGCTGCCCGCGGTCATCACACCGCGCGGGCGGTGATACTTGAACGAGCGCGCCATCAGCCGCACCCCGTCGGCCAGCAGCGCCGAGGCCAGCGTGTCGCCGCCAAAGCCCTCGTGCCGGTGCCCGTCAAAGGTGAACGCCACCCGGCGCGCGCGGTCGATGCGCCCCTTGCCCTCGATCCTCATGGCGTGTCCTCCGCGCCCGCAAGCGCCGCGCTCGCGATCTCGTGGCTCACAGTGTCGCGCGTCACCACCAGCCACGCACCGCAGCCCTGCCCGTGATACCACAATTCGCGGCTCTCGCCCGCCGGGTTGTCGCGGTTGTGCAGGTAGTCGTCCCACGCGGCGCTCCACTCGGCGCCCTCGGGCTCGGGCAGCGCGGCACCGCGCACGCTGAATTCGCGCAGGTCGCGCATCCCGCAGATCGGACAGGGTAGTCTCACGCGCCCATCCCCTTCATCTTGCCATAAATACTCATCTTTCCGCGCCGCCCCTCAATGCAGGTTGTGCTGGCTGCCGGTGGCTTCCTCGTCCATCAGCCCCCGCCCGGTGGCGAACCGGTCGAGCCGGTATCGCGTCGCCGCCTTGTGGGGCGTGTCCGTCGCGATCAGATGCGCCAGCGCGTCGCCCGAACCGGGCACCGCCTTGAACCCGCCATAGCACCACCCGCAATTGAGGTAGAGCCCGTCGATGGGCGCGCGGTCGATGATCGGGCTGCCGTCGGGGCTCATGTCCATGATGCCGCCCCAGCTGCGCAAGAGCCGCGCCTGCCCGATCATCGGCACCATCGCCATGCCCGCCTCCATCACGTGCTCTGCCATCGGCAGATTGCCGCGCGCGGCGTAGGACGGGTAGAAATCCAGATCTCCGCCAAAGACCAGCCCGCCCTTGTCGGACTGGCTGATGTAGAAATGCCCCATGCCGAAGGTCACGACATGATCGAGGCAGGGCTTCAGCCCCTCGGTGACGAAGGCCTGCAAGACGTGGCTCTCGATCGGCAGGCGCAGCCCCGCCATCGCCGCCACCTGGCTCGAGCGCCCCGCCACCACGATCGCCACCTTCTTCGCCTTGATCGCCCCGCGCGAGGTCTGCACGCCGGTGACGCGGCCGTTCTCCACGTCGATCCCCGTCACCGCGCAGTTCTGGATCAGGTCCACGCCGCGATCACTGGCCGATCGGGCAAAGCCCCAGGCCACCGCGTCGTGGCGCGCGGTTCCGCCGCGCCCGTGGAACAGCCCGCCATAGACCGGAAAGCGCGCATTGTCGAAATCGAGGAACGGCACCAGCTTGCGCACCCCCTCGCGGTCGAGCAGTTCGGCATCGTCGCCCTGGTTGCGCATGGCGTTGCCGCGCCGGGCAAAGGCGTCGCGCTGCCCGTCGGAATGGCACAGGTTGAGCACCCCGCGCTGGCTCATCATCACGTTGTAATTGAGGTCCTGCTCCAGCCCCTCCCACAGCTTCAGCGAATGGCTGTAGAATTCCGAGTTGCCCGGCAGGCCGTAATTGGCGCGCACGATGGTGGTGTTGCGGCCGATATTGCCGCCGCCGAGGTATCCCTTCTCCAGCACCGCCACATTGGTGATCCCGTGGCGCTTGGCCAGGTAATGCGCGGTGGCGAGGCCGTGCCCGCCGCCGCCGATGATGATCACGTCATAGGCCGGTTTGGGCTCGGCATCGCGCCAGTGCGCCTGCCAGCCCTTGTTGCCGGTCAGCCCCTCTTTCAGTATCCGCAGCGCCGAAAATCGCATCCCGTCTCCCCGCGGGGCCCGGTCCGCGCGGCCCCATGACACAGGGCTAGCAGGGCGGGCGCGCCGCCGTCTGCGCCGCAACCGCTGGAAAGGATCGTCTCACCCACCCGGCGCACGCCCGCGGCAACGTCCCAGGGGGTCAGCGCGAAACGGTGCTTGAGATCGTTGGTGCCCAGCATGACCAGCACCAGGTCCAGAGGCCGGTGACTCTCCAGCAGGGCCGGGAGTACCGCGAGCCCGTTCTTGTGCGCTCCCTCGATCGGGTCGTCATGGACCGTCGTCCGCCCCGGCAGCCCTTCGTCGATCACGCGGGCATCGGGACCGAGCGCCGCGGCCATGACCTCGGGCCAGCGGGTGGCCGCGTCGTGCCGCCGACGTTCGCCCAGCTGGCGCAGCGCCATGGTGCCGTGGGTATTGGAGTCGCCGAAAC
>CAJXKX010000311.1 GCA_913055965.1 uncultured Roseovarius sp. | reverse complement strand
GCTTGCGCGCCGAGATCGTCCGGCGGCACGGGCCGCGCGCCGCCATCGCCGCCGCTTTTGCCGCCGCGTCGGGGCGGGTCTATCCGGTGCTCAAGCGCGGGCTGGGGCATGGCGGGGCCTGCGCGCGGATAAGGCTGGGCGGCGAGGATGTCGCGGTTGTAAGGTCGCAGCCATGACCGCCGATGTGCTGGATATCTTCGAGGCAGAGCGCCCGCGCCTGCTGGCGCTGGCCTACCGGATGCTGGGCGAGCGGGCCGAGGCCGAGGACGTGGTGCAGGAGGCCTGGCTGCGCTGGCAGCGGCACGCGGGCGCGGTGGACGCGCCGGGCGCGTGGCTGCGGCAGGTGACGGCGCGGCTGGCGGTGGATGCGCTGCGCCGCGCGCGGGCGCGCCGCGAGCGCTATGTGGGCCCTTGGCTGCCCGAGCCGCTGGTCGCCGGGATGGACGAGGAGGACGGCGCGGCGCGGCTGGCGCTGGCCGAGGAGTGCCACCTCGCGCTGTTATGGGCGATGGAGAGGCTGGGCCCCGAGGAGCGCGCGGCGTTCATCCTGCGGCGGGTGTTCGACGCCGACTATGCCGAGATCGCCGCCACGCTGGGCCGCAGCGAGGCCGCCTGTCGCCAGATGGTGAGCCGGGCGGCGGCGCGGCTGCGCGAGGCCCGGCCCCGCTTTACCCCCGACGAGGTCGCGGTGCGCGCCGCGCTGGAACGGTTCGCGCGGGCGGCGCTGGCGCAGGATCATGCCGCCGTCCTGGCCATGCTGGCCCCCGACGTGACGGCGATCAGCGATGGCGGCGGTCGTGCGCGCGCGGCGCTGCGGCCCCTGCAGGGCGCGGCGGAGGTGGCGCAGGTGCTCCTCGCCGTCGCGGCCAAGGCGGGGCGGGTTGCACCGCGGCTGGTGCGCGCCAATGGCGCGCCCGCGCTCGCGGTGCTCGAGGGGGGCGCGGAGGACGTGCTCTATACCCTGACCCTCGATGCCGGGGGGCGGATCGACTGGATCTACGTGATGCGCAACCCCGACAAGCTGGGCCGGGGCGCGCGGCCGCTCAATCCGTGCTCCTGAGCCGTGAGCGCTGCACAAGCGCCACGGCGAGCAGCGGTGCGGCGACGGTGATCGTGCTGACCACGATGAGCAGGAGGCCAAGCTGGCTGTAATCGGCGGGGGTGGTGACGGCACCGGTCGCGGGGTCGGTCACCTCGCGGGTGATGACGAAGACCTGGTTGAGATACTTGGTCAGCAGCGACCCCGCCGAGAGCGCCAGATTGGTGAACGAGGCCATCACCGCGAAGAACGTGGCCTTGAGATCGTCGGGCGCGTTGCGCGCGATCCAGGCGAGCATCGGGATCATGGCGATCTGGCCCAGCGGCGATTCGAGCGCGGTGTCGAGAATGGCGATGAAGCGCGCATCGACCACGCCCCCGGTGAGCGCCGATGTGACCTCCTGCACGCCGTAATAGAGCCCGATATTGGGCAGCGACAGCACGCCTCCCGCCAGCGTCAGCAGCACCACGATATAGACGATGGAATTGTTGGCCATCAGCGGGCGCAGGATCACCATTCCCGCCAGCGTCAGCACCGAGGTGATGAGCGACAGCACCGACAGGAATTGCTGGTCGAAGCCCAACTCGTCGATGGAGAACCACGTGTAGCCGTCGCCGGGGCGGGGCGTTGCGCGAAAGATGAAGATGATGAGCGCCGTGCCGATGAGCGTGCGCGCCTGTGCGACCGGCAGCACCGCGACAAGCTGGCGCATCAGCAAGAGCACGATCGCCAGCGACCCGGCAAAGATGATCTCCTGTCCGTAGGCGATTTCGCTCAGGCCCACGGTGAGCGAGACCGCGACGAAGCCCGCGCCGCCGATGAAATACCACGGGTTGGGCTTGGTGTCCTCGCCCGGGCGTTCGAAGAGCGTATCGGCCTCTGCCGGGCTCAGCCCGCCGCGGACGAGGCCGCGTTTGGCGCGCCATTTCTGCACGCCCGCCAGCACCACCCCCGAGACCGAGACCAGCGGGATCGCCAGCGCGCTGAGGTAGATCGTGGCGTAGACCTGCCGCTTGCCCTCTTCGTCCATCGCCTCGATTCCCGAGAACATGGTGATGTTGAGCGCCGCCACCGCCACGGTGCCGAGGATGAGCGCGAAGCGGCCCAGCGTCTGCATCGTGGTGTGCAGCGCGCGCGACTCTTCGGGGCTGATCTCGCGGCCCTCGGCGTCGATGCGCGGCACCGCCTCGACCGACATGGCGTCGGCCACCACGTCCTGGATCACGAGGCCGGAGGGCGCCAGCATGTAGGAGAGGATATACCACGCCGCCATCGGCATGATCGCGGTCATCATGTCGGTCTGCGTCAGCAGAAGGTACATGATCCCCACCGACAGCCCGATCAGCCCCGCGCCGAGATAGACCAGCAGCCATTTCCACCGCCAGATGATGTCGACGAGGTGGCCCAGCGGCATCTTGAGCGCCCAGGGCAGCCCCGCCCAGAAGGCGAGGCCGGCGAGATAGGCCGCTGAAAGATCGAGATATTCCTTGACGAAGAAGGTGCCGACGATGGCCGTGAGCCCCGAGAATCCGGCGGCGAAATAGACCATGAGCGGCGGCAGGAACGTCCAGCGCATCTGGCGCGCGAGGTCGAACACCACCGCGTCGATCCAGCGGGGGAGGGCGAGGCGCGCGCTCATGATGCCGTCCAGGAGGCGGTGCAGGAACCGAGCGCCCGCACCACGGTCCGCAGCGTGTGCGCGGGCAGCGTGACCAGCATCTTGGGCGTGGTGACCGACAGCGACACCGCCCCGAGCGCGCGGTTGGAGGTGCCGACGCGCCCGTCGGGGGCGAAATTGATCCCGCCGATGGGCCATTCCAGCCCGTCGGAGGCCCCCTCGACCGCGCCCATCGGGAACAGCGAGACCCGGCAGCCGGGCTCGAGCGCGAGCTCCAGCACCGGCGGGCAGAGAAACATCAGGTCATGCGCGCCCAGCAGCACGCAGCGCCGCGCCGCGTGGCGCACAAGCGCGTTGCACGCCGCCATCTGGTGATCCAGCCGGTCGCCGGTGAACCCCAGCCCGAGGATCAGCGGAGCCTCGACATGGGCGAGGCATTTCTCGAAATCGGTGCTGTCCTGATCGTCCATCGGGTGCAGGATAGCCTCGGGCAGGCGGGCGCGGGCGGCGGCGCTGATGCTGTCGAAATCGCCGATCACCGCGCGCGGGGTGATCCCAGCGGCAAGCGCGGTATCGGCCCCGCCATCGGCGGCCACCACGAGCGGCGCGAGGCCCAGCGCGGCCTCGATGTCGCCGGGCGCGACGCGCGCCCCGCCGATCAGCGTGATTGCCTCGGATTCGCGAACAATCATTTCCGCTTTGCCCTTATCGTTGCGTTAAGACCCGCGATGACACAATCGGGCCATGAAATGATACAGTAAAGATCGAAGAATCGGACCGCTTTGGTCGCGGAGGGCATGGTAAACGATGTCTTTGCAGGCAAGCAAAGTGAGCATTTGACATGGTCGGTTCAAGTAAGATCCTTACGGTTTCCTACGGCACGTTTTCGTGCACGCTCGAAGGGTTCGACGATTCCTTCGAGACGATGAAGGCCATTGCCGAGTATTTCCGCGACCTTGCCGCCGACGACCGGTATTTCGGGGCAGAGCCGCCGACGCCCGATGCCGACATGCTGGCCCGCATCGCCGAGCGCGAGATCGCCGCCATCGCCCG
>CAJXKX010000310.1 GCA_913055965.1 uncultured Roseovarius sp. | reverse complement strand
CTTCGACGGCAACGCCGCGCGACAGGCGGCCCGCCGCCTGCGGGAGGGAGACCACCACGGGACGGGCCAGCCGGCGCTTCTCCTTGGCCGGCTTTGCGGTGCCGGCATAGAGCTGCTTGCCGGATTCGATCATCACCACGCCGGCGAAGGTCGGGAAGAAGCGCGCGCCCATGCGCTCCCACATGCCCGCCGTGCGCCGCCAGAACGGGCGGTCCGAGGGCGGCTGGTAGAGCGTGGTGGCGTGCCGTTCGGGCAGGAAGCCGTGGCTCTTGAGCTGCGTTTCCAGCTGCGTCTGGCTGTAGGGCCGCCCGAAGCCGAACGGCGTGCGGTCCGAGCGCGACCACAGCCCGGCGCGGTTGGGCACGATGAACAGCGCCGAGCCGCCGGGCCCCAGCACCCGCAGGCATTCATCCATGAGCGCGCCCGGCTGTTCCGACGTCTCGAGCCCGTGGACCACCAGAAGCCGGTCGACATGCCCGGTCTCCACCGGCCAGAACGTCTCTTCGCACAGCACCGAGACATTGGGCATCCCCTGTGGCCAGCCGATCACCCCCTGCGGTGCGGGCATCAGCGCCATCACCCGCCGCGCATCCGCGAGATAGGGTCGCAGGAACGGCACGGCAAAGCCGAAACCGGCGATCGTCTTGCCATGCGCCTCGGGCCAGAATTCCGCGATCCGTGCGCGCAGCACCTTTTGCACCACCCGCCCCAGAGGGTTGCGGTAGTAGAAATTTCGCAGGTCCTGCACGTCGAGATGCATTGCAGTGCCGCCCCTGATCCGTCACTCTCACGCTATCACCACATGACAGCGGGGAACATAGCATGAGCCTGCAAATCCTCACCATCCCCTGCCGGACGGATAATTACGCCTATCTCGCGCACGATGCCGCGACCGGCGACACAGCGCTGATCGACGCGCCCGAGGCCGCGCCCATCCTGGAGGCGCTGAAGCGCACCGGCTGGCGGCTGACCGATGTGCTGCTGACGCATCATCACGGCGACCATGTCGAGGGGCTCGCGGGGGTGCTGGCAGAGGCGCCCGCGCGCGTCATCGGTGCGGCGGCGGATGCCCGCCGCCTGCCGTCGCTCGACCTCGCCGTGGCCGAGGGCGACACGGTCGTCATCGGTTCGGAGACGGGGCATGTGATCGACGTGTCGGGCCACACGGTGGGCCACATCGCCTTTCACTTTCCCGACAGCGGAGCGGTGTTCACCGCCGACAGCCTGATGGCGCTGGGCTGCGGGCGGGTATTCGAGGGAACGATGCCGCAGATGCATGCCAGCCTCGCCAAGCTGGCGGCCCTGCCGCCCGGGACGCTGGTCTATTCGGGTCATGAATACACCGCCGCCAACGCGGCCTTCGCGCGGACGGTCGATCCCGGCAACCCGCGCCTTGCGGCGCGCGCCGAAGAGATCGCGCGCACCCGGGCCGAGGGCCGCCCGACGGTGCCCGTGCCCCTGTCGGAGGAACTGGCGACCAACCCGTTCCTGCGTGCCGACGATCCGGCGATCCGGGCGCATCTGGGGATGGAGGGGGCGACCGATGCCGAGGTTTTTGCCGAGATCCGCCGCCGCAAGGACGGATTCTGACGCGCATGTTACGGACAAAGCGCCGCGCCAAGAGGAAAAGTGAGGCCGTTTGACAAAAAATTCCTTGAAGCCGGGCCGTCATCGACCAAACTTTAAGATACCGAGGCCAGACTTGTCGGGCGACGTACCCGGCGGGCAAGATCAGAAGGAGCACGACCGTGCCTTCATTCTCGACGACACTTGAACAGGCAATCCATGCCGCGCTCGCGCTCGCCAACGCACGGCGGCACGAGTTCGCGACGCTCGAGCATCTGCTGCTCGCCCTCGTGGACGAGCCCGACGCCGCCCGCGTGCTCAAGGCATGCAGCGTCGATACCGAGGAATTGCGCACCACGCTTGTCGAATTCATCGATGATGATCTCGCCAATCTCGTGACCGATATCGACGGATCGGAGGCGGTGCCCACCGCCGCGTTCCAGCGCGTGATCCAGCGCGCCGCGATCCATGTCCAGAGTTCCGGACGCACCGAGGTGACGGGCGCGAACGTGCTTGTCGCGATCTTTGCAGAGCGCGAATCGAACGCTGCCTATTTCCTGCAGGAGCAGGACATGACGCGCTATGACGCGGTCAACTTCATCGCCCATGGTGTCGCCAAGAACCCCGCTTTTGGCGAATCCCGCCCGGTCACGGGCGCGGCCGACATCGAGGACGAGGGGGCCGAGAAGCATGTCGAGACCGATGCGGTCGAGGCAGGCGATTCCGCGCTCGCAAAGTATTGCGTCGATCTCAACGAGAAGGCGCGGCGCGGCGATGTCGATCCGCTGATCGGGCGCGACGCAGAGGTCGAGCGCTGCATCCAGGTGCTGTGCCGCCGCCGCAAGAACAACCCGATCCTCGTGGGCGATCCCGGTGTCGGCAAGACCGCCATCGCCGAGGGGCTCGCGCACAAGATCGTCGGCGGGGCCACGCCCAAGGTGCTGTCGGGCACCACGATCTATTCGCTCGACATGGGTGCGCTGCTCGCGGGCACCCGCTATCGCGGCGATTTCGAGGAGCGGCTCAAGGCCGTGGTGACCGAACTCGAGAAACACCCCGACGCGGTGCTCTTCATCGACGAGATCCACACCGTGATCGGCGCCGGTGCCACCTCGGGCGGGGCGATGGACGCCTCCAACCTGCTCAAGCCCGCGCTGCAGGGCGGCAAGCTGCGCTGCATGGGCTCGACCACCTACAAGGAATATCGCCAGCATTTCGAGAAGGACCGCGCCCTGTCGCGCCGCTTCCAGAAGATCGACGTGAGCGAACCCACCGTCGAGGACGCGATCAAGATCCTGACCGGGCTCAAGCCCTATTTCGAGGATCACCACTCGGTCAAGTATACCCACGACGCGATCCGCAGCGCCGTGGACCTGTCGTCGCGCTACATCAACGACCGCAAGCTGCCCGACAAGGCCATCGACGTGATAGACGAGGCGGGCGCGGCGCAGCATCTCGTGGCGGCGGCCAAGCGCCGCAAGTCGATCGGTGTCAAGGAGATCGAGAACGTCGTCGCCAAGATCGCCCGCATCCCGCCCAAGAACGTGTCCAAGAACGATGCCGAGGTGCTCAAGGACCTCGAGGGCGCGCTCAAGCGCGTGGTGTTCGGGCAGGACGACGCCATCGTGGCCCTGTCCTCGGCGATCAAGCTGGCGCGCGCCGGTCTGCGCGAGCCGGAAAAGCCCATTGGCAACTACCTGTTCGCCGGGCCCACCGGGGTGGGCAAGACCGAGGTGGCCAAGCAGCTTGCCGATACGCTCGGGGTCGAGCTGCTGCGCTTCGACATGTCGGAATACATGGAGAAACACGCCGTCTCGCGCCTCATCGGCGCGCCGCCGGGCTATGTCGGCTTCGATCAGGGCGGCTTGCTCACCGATGGGGTCGATCAGCACCCGCATTGCGTGCTCCTGCTCGACGAGATCGAAAAGGCGCACCCGGACGTGTTCAACATCCTCTTGCAGGTGATGGATCACGGCACGCTGACCGACCATAACGGACGCAGCGTCGATTTCCGCAACGTCGTGCTCATCATGACCTCGAACGCGGGCGCGACCGAACAGGCGAAATCCGCCGTGGGCTTTGGCCGCGACCGGCGCGAGGGCGAGGATACGGCGGCGATCGAACGGACGTTCCCGCCCGAATTCC
>CAJXKX010000309.1 GCA_913055965.1 uncultured Roseovarius sp. | reverse complement strand
GATCTGATCGAGGGGTTCTTCCGGCAGGAGGCGCAGGGCGGCGAGGCCGCGGCGGAGACGCCCGAGACCGCCTTCGACGAGGAGGTGATCGCGCGCTGGCACGGCTATCCGGCGCTGCGCTCGGAGCGCGCGCAGCAGATTTTCGCGCGGCTGCGCCCGGAAATCCTCGCCCGTCTCGGGCGCGCGGCCAATCCCGAGGAGGCGCTGCTCGCCTTCGACGGGTTCCTGCGGGGGCTGCCCGCCGGGGTGCAGGTCTTTGCCCTGTTCGAGGCCAACCCGCAGCTGATCGACTTGCTGGTGGATATCGTCGGCACCGCGCCGTCGCTGGCGCAATACCTGTCGCGCAACGCGGGCGTGTTCGACGCGGTGATCGCGGGGGATTTCTTTGCGCCCTGGCCGGGCCGCACGGCGCTCGGGGCGGCGCTGTCCGAGCGGCTGGAGGCCGAGCCCGACTACGAGCGCGCGCTCGATCTCGCCCGGCGCTGGCACAAGGAATGGCATTTCCGCATCGGCGTGCATCACCTGCGCGGGCTAGTCGATGCCGGGGCCGCGGGCGCGCAATACGGCGATCTCGCGGGCGCGGTGATCGGGGCGCTCTGGCCGCGCGTGGTGGCGCAGTTCGCCACGCGGCACGGGGTGCCGCCGGGGCGGGGGGCGGCGGTGATCGGCATGGGCTCGCTTGGGGCGGGGCGGCTGCATGCGCGCTCCGATCTCGACCTGATCGTGATCTACGACGCCGGAGAGGCCGAGGGCTCGGACGGGCCGCGCCCGCTGTCGGTGCGGCCCTATTACGCGCGCCTGACGCAGGCGCTCATCACCGCGCTGACCGCGCCGATGGCCGAGGGGCGGCTCTACGAGGTGGACATGCGGCTGCGCCCTTCGGGCAATCAGGGGCCGGTGGCGACAAGCTGGCCCGCGTTCCGCAGCTATCAGCAGGACGAGGCCTGGACATGGGAGCACCTGGCGCTGACGCGGGCGCGGGTGATCGCGGGCGAGCCGGGGCTGGCGGAGGATATCGAGGCGTTTCGCACCGCGCTCATCGCCGAAAAGGCCGAGCGCGCCCCCGTGCTGCGCGCGGTGGCCGAGATGCGCGCGCGCGTGGCCGAGGCCAAGCCGCCGGAGGGCGCGTGGGATGTCAAGCTGGGGCCGGGGCGGCTCCTGGAGCTGGAACTCGTGGCGCAGGCGGGCAACCTGCTGGCGGCGCAGGATGCCCGCGATCCGGTCTCGGGGCTGCGCGGGGCTGTCGCATCCGGGTGGCTCGATGCCGCCGATGGCGCAGCGCTCGAGGCTGCGCTGGGGCTTTGCTCGGGATTGCAGATGGTGGCGCGCCTGTTCGGCGACGGCCCGCTCGATCCCGACCGGATCGGCAAGGCGGGCACCGCCTTCGTGCTGCGCGAAACCGGGGAGGAGAGCGTGGAGATGCTGGGATATCGGCTGGTGCGGACCTGCGACGAGGCCGCGCGCGTGATCGCTGCGGCGCTGCCCGCGCGGGCGGAGGGCTAGGGCATGGCACGGGGGGATACGCTCGATCCCAAGGGGCTGATTGCCGAGGCCTACCGGATCGAGGGGATCGGCGAGGGCGAATGCCGGTCGATCTTTCTCGACTGGGCGCTGTCGCTGCCCGAGGGGCAGGAGGTGGCCGCCGCGCTCGAGGCGCTGCTTGCCCGCCACGCGCCGCCGGCCCCCGATCACCCGATGACGGGGGTGCTGCGCGCGGGGCTTGACCGCGCCGAGAGCCCGCGCCGCCGGGGCGGCTGGCGGGGGCGCAAGCGCGACTGAGCGGACGACAGGGGGCGCGGCCGCGCCGCCGAAATGCTTCCGGTTTGTCTCAAATCGGCCTTAATCCGGCGGCAAAACACCCGGCGTGAAAGGTGTTTTGCTTCTGGAGACGATCATGCACAGTATCAAGCTCATCTCCGCGCTGTTCCTGGGCTTTGGCCTGTCGGCCTGCGCCGGGGTCGAGACCGCGACGCGCAACGCGCCGCTCGAGGCCCCCGCGCTGCGGCCCGCCGCTGTGCCGCTCGATGTGCAGGAGGTGCGGGTCTCGGTGCCGCGCAGCCTCAAGGTCTCGGAGGCCAACCGCTATCTGCCCTCGGGCGATATCGTCTGGCGCGAGGATGCGCCCGGCGACCGCCACGCGCAGGTGGCGGCGATCCTGCAGGACGCGCTGGAGCGCGGCGTGGCCGACCTGCCCGAGGGCGGGGTGCCGGTGGTGCTCGAGGTCGGGCTGGTCCGGTTCCACGCGCTGAGCGAAAAGGCGCGCTACACGGTCGGCGGGGTGCACGCGATCCGGTTCACCTATGTTCTGCGCGATCCGGTGACCGGCGCCGCGCTTACCGAGCCGACATTCGTCAAGGCCGATTTCAAGGCGCTGGGCGGGCAGAAAGCCATCACCGCCGAGCGGCAGGGCATCACGCAGAAAGTGCGCATCACCGGGCATCTGGCCGATGTGATCCGCGCCGAACTGGGCGACGGGCAGGGCTATCGCGCGCAGGCGCTGGGCTTTCTGGGTGCGCTCAACCAAATCTGATCTTTCCGGGTCATCGGAAACGGCGTAAGGGGACGGCATGACCGCATCCCCCTATCCGGTGATCCGCCTGCGCCCCAAGACCGACGCCCGCCCCATCCGGCACGGCGCACCTTGGGTATTCGCGGGCGAGCTTGTCACCGACCGGCGCACCCGCGCGCTGGCCCCCGGCACCGTCGCGCTGCTCGAGGATGCCGAGCGCGCGCCGCTGGGGATCGTTGCGGTCAATCCCGCCTCGAAGATCATGGCGCGGATGCTGGACCGCGACGCGGGCGCGCGGATCGACGCGGACTGGCTGGCCGCGCGGCTGGCGCGGGCGCTCGAGCTGCGCGAACGGCTCCATGATGCGCCGTTCTACCGGCTCGTGCATGCCGAGGCCGATGGCCTGCCCGGCGTGGTGATCGACCGCTTCGGCGACACGGCCGTGATCCAGCCCAACGCCGCCTGGGCCGAGGCGCTGCTGCCGGAGATCGCGCAGGCGGTGCGGGACGTGACGGGCGTGACCTCTGTGCTCAAGAACGCGGCGGGGCGGGCGCGCGCGCTGGAGGGGCTGGACGAGGCGGGTGGCGTGCTGGCGGGGCAGGTGCCCGACGGGCCGGTGCCGGTGCCGATGAACGGGGCCACCTACATGGCCGACCTGACCGGCGGGCAGAAGACCGGATTGTTCTACGATCAGCGGCCCAACCATGCCTTTGCCGCGCGACTGAGCAAAGGCGTGCGGGTGCTGGATGTCTTTTCCCATGTCGGGGGCTTTTCACTGGCCGCGTTAGCGGGCGGTGCAAAAACCGCGCTTGCCGTGGATGGGTCCGAGGCCGCACTGGATCTCGCGATGCAGGGCGCGCAGCAGTCCGGTATGGCGGCGCGGTTGGCCACACGAAAGGGAGATGCGTTCGATGTTCTGGGCCAACTGGCCGAAGAAAGAGCGCAGTTCGATGTGGTCATTTGCGATCCGCCCGCATTTGCTCCATCGAAAAAGGCACTGGATGCGGGGCTGCGGGCATATGAGCGCGTGGCGCGTATGGCCGCGCCGTTGGTGGCCGAGGGCGGATATCTGGGCCTGTGTTCCTGTTCGCATGCGGCCGATCTGGCCAGGTTTCGCGGGGCGTCGGTGCGGGGTATCGGGCGGGCCGGACGCGCGGCGCAACTGATCCATACCGGATTTGCCGGACCGGACCACCCGCTGCACCCGCAACTGG
>CAJXKX010000308.1 GCA_913055965.1 uncultured Roseovarius sp. | reverse complement strand
GGGCAGCGGGGCCATCTCGCGCCTTGCCTGTCGCGTGGTGCAACCCGTCCTCGCGCGCGTCGTGCGCCGCATCGCCGCGCGGCATCCGTCGCTCTTCGCACGGCTCGGGGCGCATCAGGGCACCGATTTCCTGATCGACCCGGTCGATCTGCCCTTTGCCCTGCACCTGCGCCCGGACCCGGAGGCGCTGCTGTTCCGCGCCGTGCCGCGTGATGCCGCGCCCGAGGCGGGGGCGGTGATCCGGGGGCGGTTCCTGCTGCTGCTGGAACTGGTGGATTCCGAAGAGGATGGCGATGCCGCCTTCTTCTCGCGCGATCTGGAGGTGACGGGCGATACCGAGGCGGTGGTGCGGCTGCGCAACGCGCTCGACGATGTCGACGGCTCCATCGCCGGGGAGACGGCGGCGATGTTCGGGCCCCCGGGGCGCGCGATCCTCGCGCGGCTGCGGCGGGCCTATTCCGACGAAGCGAAGATGAAGGAGGGCGCATGAGCCTTGCCGAACTGATCTGCCCCGCGGGCACCCCCGCCGCCCTGCGCACTGCCGTCGATGCGGGCGCGGACGCGGTCTATTGCGGGTTTCAGGATGCCACCAACGCGCGCAACTTTCCGGGGCTGAACTTCACCCCCGACGAGCTGGCCGAGGCGGTGGTCTATGCCCATGCACGGGGCACGAAGGTGTTGCTGGCGCTCAACACATACCCTCCGGCGGGCAAGGTCGATCTGTGGCGGCAGGCGGCGGATCTGGGCGTGCGGCTGGGGGTGGATGCCTTCATCGTCGCGGATATGGGCGTGGCCGATTACATCGCGCGCGCCCATCCGCAGGCGCGGTTGCACCTGTCGGTGCAGGCGGCGGCCTCGTCGCCCGAGGCGATCCGCTATTACTGCGCGCATTTCGGAGTGCGGCGTGTGGTGCTGCCGCGCATCCTGACGATCCCGGAAATCAGGCAGATCAAGCGCGAGATTCCCTGCGAGATCGAGACCTTCATCTTCGGCAACCATGGCCTGATGGTCGAGGGGCGGTGCAGCCTGACGAATTATCTCACCGGGCAATCGACCAACATGGACGGCGTGTGCTCGCCCGCTGGGGATGTGGAATATGCCCGGCACGCGGACGGCGCGATGTCCTCGCGGCTGGCGGGCTTTACCATCGCCCGGTTCGGGCCGGAGGAGAAGGCGGGCTATCCCACCATCTGCAAGGGCCGCTACACCGCGCCGCACCGGCCCGAGGGGTATTATGCCTTCGAGGAGCCGGTGAGCCTCAACCTCTCGCGGCTCTTGCCGGAGTTGATCGAGGCGGGCGTGCATGCCTTCAAGATCGAGGGGCGGCAGCGGTCGAAATCCTACGTGCGCGGCGTGGTGCGCGCATTCCGGGCGGCGGTGGACGATATCCGGGCGGGGCGGCAGGCCGACATGGCCGATCTGGTCGCCCTGACCGAGGGGCAGAAACAGACGCAGGGCGCGTTCGAGACGAAGAAATGGCGGTAAGAGAGATGACGAAACTGACCCTTGGCCCCATCGCCTATCACTGGTCCGCCGGGATGCGGCGCGATTTCTACGCGCGCATCGCCGATGAGGCGCCGGTGGACGAGGTCTATCTGGGCGAGGTGATCTGCTCCAAGCGGGCACCGTTCCACGAGGGCGACCTGCCCGAGACCATCGCGCGGCTGGAGCGGGCGGGCAAGACGGTGATCGTCTCGACGCTGGCCGAGGTGATGCTGACGCGCGAGCGCAAGGCCACCGCCGATCTTGCGGCGATGGAGAGCCCCGAAATCGAGGTGAATAATGCTGCCGGCCTCTATGAAAGGGGCGCGCGGGCGCACCGTATCGGCCCGTTCATGAATGCCTATAACGAGGCCACGATCGCGTGGATGGCCGGGCAGGGCGCGACGCATGTCTGCCTGCCCGCCGAACTGCCGGGGCAGGCCATCGCCGTGGCGGCGCGGGCGGCGCGCGATCTGGGGCTGGGGGTGGAGGTGCAGGTGTTCGGCCGCGCCTCGCTCGCGGTTTCGGCACGCTGCTATCATGCTCGCGCCCATGGCCGGACCAAGGACAATTGTCAGTTCGTCTGCGAAGAGGACGCCGATGGCATGCCCCTGCGCACCCGCGACGACGCACCGATCCTGCGGGTGAACGGGATTCAGACCCAATCGGAGAGCTATCTGACCCTGCTGCCCGAGGCACCCCGGCTTGTCGCGGACGGGGTGACGCATCTGCGGCTCATGCCGCAGGCGGTGGACATGGTGGCGGTGGCAGACCTGTTTCGCGCGATTCTGGATGGCAGGACGGGGCCGGGCGAGGCGGAGGAGCGGCTGACCACGCTGTGCGGCGAGACTGCGCTCAGCAACGGTTTCTACCACGGCGCGGCGGGGTATCGCCGGATCGCAATGGCGACGCCCGCCTGAGACCTGGAAGGAGGGCCATGACATGACGGCAACCACCGCAGAACGGATGCGCGCCTGGCGCGGGCCCGCGATCCTGACCTATGGCTTTCGGCCCTTCTTCTTCGGGGCGGCGGCATGGGCGGCGCTCTCCATGGTGCTTTGGGTGCCGATGCTGGCGGGCCACCTCGCCCTGCCCTCGGCCTTCGACCCCGTGAGCTGGCACGCGCACGAATTCCTCTACGGCTATCTCGGCGCGGTGGTGGCCGGGTTCCTGTTCACGGCGGTGCCGAACTGGACAGGGCGGCTGCCCATCGTGGGCTGGCCGCTGGCGGCGCTCGCGGTGCTGTGGCTGGCCGGGCGGGCGGCGGTGACGCTCGGGGGCGGGCTGCCGCCGCTCGTCGTGGCCGCGGTGGATCTGGCCTTTCCGGCGGGTTTCGCGGTGATCGTGCTGCGCGAGATCGTGGCGGGCCGCAACTGGCGCAACCTGATCGTGCTGGGGATGCTGGGGGTGTTCGTACTGGGCAACGCGCTGTTTCACTGGGAGGCGGCGCGCGGCGGCCATGCGGCGCAGGGCTACGGCTTGCGGCTGGGCCTTGGCGCGGGCGTCATGATGATCGCGGTGATCGGCGGGCGGATCGTGCCCTCGTTCACCCGCAACTGGCTGGTGCGGCGGCGCGCGGGGCGGCTGCCTGCGGCCCCGATGCAGGCGTTCGACAAGCTGTCGCTGCTGGCGCTGCTGGCGGCGCTGATGGCCTGGGTGGCGGCACCGCTCCATCCGGTGAGCGGGCTGGCGCTGCTGCTGGCGGGTCTCCTGCATCTGGCCCGGATCGCCCGCTGGGCTGGTGACCGGACCCTTGCCGAGCCGCTGGTGACGGTGCTGCATGCGGGCTATGCCTTCGTGCCGCTGGGGGCGCTGGCGCTTGGCGCGGAAATCCTCGTGCCTGGCCGCCTGGGCATGGCTGGGGCGCAGCATCTGTGGATGGCGGGGGCGATCGGACTGATGACGCTGGCGGTGATGACGCGGATCAGCCTGGACCACACCGGACAGCCGCTCCATGCCGGCCGCGCCATCGCGCGAAATCGACCGGGCGGAGGTCTCGAGGTCGAGCTCGCGCTGCCGACAGGCACCGAGTGAGGTCGTTTCAAAGGCTGTAACCGCGCTCCTCGTGCATCGCGATGTCGAGGCCCTGTGTCTCCTGCTCGGAAGTGACCCTGAGCTTCAGCGTGGCGTCAAGAACCTTGAGGATCGCGAATGTGGCAATTCCACACCATATCGCCGTCGCCGCGGCGCCGATCAGCTGCACGCCGAGCTGTGACATGACACTGACACCGTCGTCGAGCCCGAGGCCGTCCAGTGCGCTT
>CAJXKX010000307.1 GCA_913055965.1 uncultured Roseovarius sp. | reverse complement strand
GCCGAATATGGCGGCAGCGATCTGCTGTGTTACCGGGCAGAGAGCCCCGCCGAACTGGTCGCGCGGCAGGCGGAGGCGTGGGACCCGCTGCTCGATTGGGCCGAATCGGCCCTGTCCGCGCGGCTGCGCACGACCTGCGGGGTCATGCACCTGGAGCAGGACCGCGACACGCTGGCGCGGCTGCACGACGAGGTGCGGCTGCTCGATATCTGGGCATTGACAGCATTCCACGACCTCGTCTCGCTGAGCGGCTCGCTTGTCATCGGCTTTGCCGCGCTGCGCGATCACGCCCCGGTGCAGGCGCTCTGGCAGGTCTCCCGGATCGACGAATCCTGGCAGGCGGAGCAATGGGGTAGCGACGAAGAGGCCGAAGCCGTGGCGCAAAGGAAAGAAAATGACTTTCTGAATGCAAAGCGCTTTCACGATCTTTCGCGCCCGCGCCGGGGCTGTTGAATTCGCTTGCGTGACGCGGTGTCGCCGCGGCGGCGGGCCCGGTTTCGCCGAACAAAGGCTTGACGGCGCGCCGTGAATCCAACCAAACTTGCGATTACTGACGGGGGGGTGACCCCTTTCCAGTATCAAACGGGCCCCGCGCCAATGCGGGGTCTTGAGAACCGCTCTGTCAAAGAGCGGGCAATCAGGAAGAGGTAAACATGAAGAAAACCGTATTTCTGGGCGCTCTGACCGTTGCCGGCATTGTCGGCGGTGCGGCGGCTGCGGCCACGCTCGACGACGTGAAGGCGCGCGGCAAGCTCAACTGCGGCGTGACGACCGGTCTCGTCGGTTTCGCGGCACCCGACGCGAACGGCGTCTGGGAAGGCTTTGACGTGGCCGTGTGCCGCGCCGTCGCCGCCGGCGTGCTGGGCGATCCGACCGCTGTCGAATTCGTGCCGACCACCGGCAAGACGCGCTTTACCGCGCTCGCCTCGGGCGAGATCGACATGCTGGCGCGCAACACCACCTGGACCTTCTCGCGCGACACCGACCTCAAGTTCGATTTCGTCGGCATCAACTACTACGACGGCCAGGGCTTCATGGTGCCCAAGGCGCTGGGCGTGAGCTCGGCCAAGGAACTGGACGGCGCGACCGTCTGCATCCAGACCGGCACCACCACCGAGCTCAACCTCGCGGATTTCTTTCGCAAGAACAACATGAGCTACGAGCCCGTGCCGATCGAGACCAATGCCGAAGGGCAGCAGCAATACCTCGCGGGCGCGTGTGATACCTACACGACCGACGCCTCCGGCCTCGCGGCGACGCGTGCCGCCTTCGAGAACCCGACGGATCACGTGATCCTGCCGGAAATCGTCTCGAAAGAGCCGCTCGGCCCGCTCGTGCGCCATGGCGACCACGAATGGGAAGACATCGTGCGCTGGACCCTCAACGCGCTCATCACCGCCGAGGAATTCGGCGTGACCAGCGCCAATGTCGAGGAACTGGCCTCCGGCCCGACCGACAGCCCCGAGGTGAACCGCCTGCTGGGCACCGAGGGCAATCTCGGCGAGATGATCGGCCTCGACGCCGACTGGGCCGTGCGCGCGATCTCGGCGGTCGGCAACTATGGCGAGGTGTTCGAGAAGAACATCGGCGAAAAGACCCCGATCGGTCTGGCCCGCGGGCTGAACGCCCTGTGGACCGACGGCGGCATCCTCTACTCGCCGCCGTTCCGGTAAGATCAGACATGACAAAGGGCGCGGATCATCCGCGCCCTTTGCACCTGACAGCTCTCAAAAAATCGGCCCACGGCGCGCAAGCCGATAAAAAACCGGGTCGAAACACAGGGAAATCCAGATGACAACGGTAACCGACCCTCCAAAGGCGTCGTTCCAGCTGTCGCAGCTGATCTACGACACGCGGTATCGCTCCTACACCTTCCAATTCATCGCCCTGATGCTGCTCATCGCGCTGATGGCCTATCTCGGCGCGAACCTCGTGCAGAACCTCGCCGACCAGGGCCAGAACATCGCCTTCGGCTTTCTCGCGGAACCGTCGGGCTATGACATCAACCAGCGCCCGATCGAGTATGACAGCCAGTCGAGCCACCTGCGGGCGTCGATCGTGGGGGTGCTCAACACGCTGATCGTGGCCTTTCTCGGCTGCCTGACCGCGACGATCCTGGGGGTGATCGCGGGGGTGCTGCGGCTCTCGCCCAACTGGCTGGTGCGCAAGCTGATGGCGGCCTATGTCGAGGCGTTCCGCAACGTGCCGGTGCTGATCTGGATCCTGATCATCTTTACCATCATGACGGCGGTACTGCCCGCGCCGAGCGCGTTCCGGGGCGAGAACCCGGATTCGAGCATGCTGTTCGACGCCTTCGCCTTTACCAACCGCGGCGTCTACACGCCCTCGCCGATCTGGGGGGCCGGGTCGATGGTGGTGGTGATCACCTTCCTCGCCTCGATCGCGGGTGCGATCTACTATCGCCGCTACGCGACCAAGCTGCTCTACGACACGGGCAAGCTGCTGCCGATGGGGTGGCCGTCGCTGCTGATCCTCTTCGTGCCGTCGGTGCTGGTGTATTTCGTGATGGGCCAGCCCATCTCGCTCGAATATCCCGAACTCAAGGGCTTCAACTTCGGCGGCGGGCTGCATATCCGCGGATCGCTCATCGCGCTGTGGTTCGCGCTGGCGATCTATACCGGCGCCTTCATCGCCGAGAACGTGCGCGCGGGCATCCTCGCGGTGAGCAAGGGGCAGACCGAGGCGGCGGCCTCGTTGGGGCTGCGGCCCAACCGGATCATGAACCTCGTGATCCTGCCGCAGGCGCTGCGGGTGATCATCCCGCCGCTCATCTCGCAATACCTGAACCTCACCAAGAACTCGTCGCTGGCCATCGCCGTGGGCTACATGGATGCGCGCGGCACGCTGGGCGGCATCACCATCAACCAGACCGGGCGCGAGCTGGAGGGAATGCTGCTTCTGGGCGGGTTCTACCTGCTGGTGAGCCTGGGGATTTCGGGCGCCATGAACATCTACAATAGTGCCGTGAAGCTGAAGGAGCGGTGAGATGAGCGATACCCACGCCCACAGCGTTGCCTTCGTCCGCGAAACCATGGTGCCCGAAAGCGAGCCGCCCGTGGCCGAGCGCGGCGCCATCAAGTGGATCCGCGAGAACCTGGTCTCGAGCTGGATGAACGCAATCCTGACCGTCCTGTCGCTGCTGTTCATCTGGTTCGTTCTCAGCCACGTGGTGCCGTGGTTCTGGCACATGGTCTGGAACGCCGACTCCCTGCGCGAGTGCCGCGAGATCCGCAACGAGATCTGGGGCCAGGGCACCCCGTCGGCCTGCTTCGCGGTGATCCACGAGCGCTGGCCGCAGCTGCTGGCTGGCTTCTACCCTGCCGACCAGTACTGGCGGCCGGTCCTTGCGCTGATCCTTTTCTTCGTCGCGCTGGGCCCGGTGCTGTTCAGCGAGTTGCCGCGCAAGATGCTTTGGTTCAGCGTCGGCTATCCATTCCTGATGTACTGGCTGATGTGGGGCGGGTCGCTGTGGGGGCCGATCGCGGTCGCTGCCGGCTTCGGCATCGGCTTCGCGGCCTTCGGACTGATCGCGGCCGCGGCAGGCACGCTGGCCGGCGTGATCGGGGCGATCGCGATCCCGATCGTCTACTGGCTGCTGCTGGCGGGCCCGATCGCCGGCGCGCTGGCCGGCGCGATCCCGATCGGGCTGGAATTCGTGCCGTCCGACGATTTCGGCGGGTTCATGCTGTCCTTCATCATCGGCATCTCGGGCATCGCGCTGTCGCTGCCGCTGGGG
>CAJXKX010000306.1 GCA_913055965.1 uncultured Roseovarius sp. | reverse complement strand
CCCTTGCCGCAGATCAGCAGCGCGTCGCCGGGGCCCAGCGTATCGACCCCGCGCAGGATCGCCTCGGCGCGGTCGGCCACCTCCATCGCGCCCGGGCAACCGCTGCGCACGGCGGCGCGGATCGTGGCGGGGTCCTCGGTGCGGGGGTTGTCGTCGGTGACGATGACGGCATCGGCGAATTGCGCGGCGGCCTGGCCCATCAGGGGCCTTTTGCCGCGGTCGCGGTCGCCGCCCGCGCCGATGATGGCGGTGAGCCGGCCCATGACATGCGGGCGCAGCGCCTTCAGCGCCGTGGCCACGGCATCGGGCGTGTGGGCGTAATCGACGAACACCGCCGCGCCGTTCTGGCGCGTGGCGGCAAGCTGCATCCGCCCGCGCACGGTGGCGAGGCCGGGCAGGGCGGCGATGACGCGCTCGGCATCCGCGCCCGCGCCGATGGCGAGACAGGCGGCGAGCGCCGCGTTTTCCGCCTGGAAACCGCCGATCAGGTCGAGCCGGACCTGGTGGCTGCGATCCTCCCAGTCAAAGCGCAGCACCTGCCCCGTGGGATCGAAGCGCTGGCCGGTGATGTGCAAATCGGCCCCGGCGCGGCGGCCCACGGTTATCAGGTCCTGCCCGCGCGCGGCGGCGATCTCGGCCATGTGGGTGCCGTGGGGGTCGTCGATATTGACCACGGCGACGCCGTCCTCGGGCAGCACGCGCTGGAACAGCGCGGCCTTGGCGGCGAGATAGGCGGTGAAATCGGGGTGATAGTCGAGATGATCCTGCGTGATGTTGGTGAATCCCGCCGCGGCGAGCCGCACCCCGTCGAGGCGGCGCTGGTCGAGCCCATGCGAGGAGGCCTCCATCGCGGCATGGGTCACGCCCTCGTGCGCGCATTGCGCCAGGATGCGGTGCAGCGTCACCGGCTCGGGGGTGGTGTGGGCGAGCGGCGCGCGCACCGCGCCCTCGACACCGGTGGTGCCGAGATTGACGGCGGCGAGGCCCAACGCCTCCCATATCTGGCGGGTGAAGGCGGCCACGGATGTCTTGCCGTTGGTGCCGGTGACGGCGACCATCACCTCGGGCTGTGCGCCGAACCACAGCGCGGCGGTATAGGCCAGCGTCTGGCGCGGATCCTCGGCGATGACGAGGGCGGCGTCGCTGCCCGCCAGCGCCTCGGCGGCGAGGCGCGCGCCGTCGGCATCGGTGAGGATCGCGGATGCGCCGCGTTCCAGCGCGGTGGCGATGAAGCGCGCGCCATGGGTCTGCACGCCGGGCAGCGCGGCGAAGAGCGCGCCCTCGGCCACCGCGCGGCTGTCGGTGGCAAGCCCGGTGATGCGCGCCTGACGCCCGCCCTGCGCGGTCAGCCCCAGTTCTGCCAGTGTTCTGATCTGCGCCACGCGCCCGCCACCCCGGTTGTCACCTCAGTTCGATGCCCGCCTTATACCAGCCGCCCCGGCCTGTTCAATCGCGGGTCGGAGCCCCAGCAGGGGGGCGGTGCGTCGGATGATCTCGGCGGCCACGGGCACGGCGGTCCAGCCCGCGGTGCGGCGCGGCTCGGAGCCCGAGGTCTCGACCGGCTCGTCGAGCGTGACCACGATCACGTAGCGCGGATCGTGGGCCGGGAACATGCCCGCGAAGGTGGCGATCACACGGTCGTCGTGATAGCCGCCGCCATTGGCCCTGGGCTTGTCGGCGGTGCCGGTCTTGCCGCCCACCGCGTAGCCCTCGACCTCGGCGAAGGAGGCCGTGCCGTCGTCATCCGACACCACGAGGCGCAGCATCTGGCGCGCGATGTCCGATGTGTCCTTGCGCACCACGCGCGGCCCCGGCTGCACGGGCCCCGTGCGCACCAGCGTCGGCTTGACCATCGTCCCACCGTTGAGGAGCGAGGCATAGGCGGTCGCCAGGTGCAGCGGGCTCGCCGAGATGCCGTGCCCGTAGGAGATCGTCATCGTCGACAGCTCGGACCAGTTCGACGGCAGGAGCGGCTTGATGCCGGAAGCCTCGGACAGCTCGATGTCGGTGGGCCGCGTCAGCCCGAGCCGTTCGAGGAAGGCGCGCTGGCGATCGGCCCCGATCTGCTGGGCGATGCGCGCGGTCCCGATGTTGGAGCTGCGCACGATCACGTCGGTCACCGACAGTTCGGGTCCGTAGTCGTGAAAGTCGCGGATGCGGAACTTGCCCCAACGGATCGGCCCCTGCGTGTCGATCATCGTGTCGGGGGCCACGAGCCCCAGCTCGAGCGCCTGGGCGGCGAGCCGTTCCCCGGCTTCGCCCTCGGCCTCGACGGTCTTGCGCACCAGCAAAGCCGCCTGGGCGTCGAAGAAGCCCTCCATCAGCTGTCGCGCGGGCCAGCGGTTGTTGCCGCCGGAAAGCTCCATGACCGCCTCCACCTGCGCCGCGAGCACCGAGGCATCCCCCCGTTCCAGCGCCAGCAGGCAGGCCTGCCGCGACAACAGCTCGAGCAGGTCGCGCTGCTCCTGCGGCATCGGCTGCCCCCCTCCGCCGTAGCGGGTGGCGTCGGAAATCATGACCGTCCCGAGGTCCGAACCCCGGAGCACCTCGCCGAGCGCCCCCTCGAGCGGGCTCACCACCGCCCCGGCGCTCATCAGCGCGCCCAGGCACTCCATCCGCGCGACCCGCGCCTTGGGCGCCTCCGCCTCGAAGCGGGAGATCAGGGCCGCCAGCCGCTCGTCCCTCGTGACCTCCGGAGCGGCGTCACCGGAAGCGTCCTTGAGCGAGGCCACCAGGCACTCGATGCGGTAGCGCACCTGCGGGTCTCCGACGCCGGCCAGCCAGCCGGGAAGCGCGGATTCCAGCTCCCTGGAAAAGGCCGGGAACCGAACCGGCTCCGAGGAACGGCCCATCCAGTAGGGGCCCATGCCGGCGTGCAGTTCACCCGGACGGGCGACGAGGCTTCTCGCCGCCTCGTCCTGTCCCACCTGCCAGAGCTCGATCGCCAGGTCGATCCGGCCGCGCATCCCGGCACCCGTCCGGACCGCCTTCGCCATGAGCTCGGGATCTCCCGTCCGCAATGCCAGCGCCACCTCGATCGCCCCCAGCTGCTCGGCGGCGTTCCCGTTCTGGTTTCCGGCCACCAGCGGCCGGCACTCGCCGAAAAGCTCGAACAGGGCGGAGGCATCGTCCTCGGAGAATCCCTTCCAGCGGGTCACCTGCACCAGCATCGGCACGCTGCGGTAGGTCGCCCACTCCCGATCGGGATTGAGATACGCCTTGAGTAGCTCCGTCATCGCGCCGGCACAGCGCGGGTCGTCGAGGGCCCGGGCGAAGGCGTCGTTGTCCCGGGCCAGCTGCGCGACCGCATCGAAACGAAGCATCGCCGGGATCCGCGGGTTGCCCGCGAACGAGGCGAAGGCCTCCCGCAGCCGGCCGCGGCCGGCGTCGTCCAGCCCGCCGACGTCGTGCTTGCAGACGCCCACGATCACGACGTCGGCAAGCACCGGATCGAGCGGCCGCAGGTGCTCATCGGCCCACGGCACCAGCTTTTCGCGCGCCTCGCGGGTCGACCCCCAGTGCTGGCGCGCGAAGAAGTGCCCCAGCAGCACCGCGAGCCCGATCCGGTCCTCGGGCTCGCCCTCGCCGGCCTCCAGCTCGAGCAGCGCCGCGAGTTCCTTGTACGACCGCGGCAGTTCCGCGGTCGACTTCACCGACCCGATCGCGTCCTTCCGGATCTCGATCTCCTGGGTGACGATCTCCCGCAGGCGGTAGCTGAGGTCGTTCTCGCCGGGCCCGAGCCAGGCACCCGACTCGGTCCC
>CAJXKX010000305.1 GCA_913055965.1 uncultured Roseovarius sp. | reverse complement strand
ACGCCGCAATCGAGAGGTTGTTCGAACTGCTGCGCATCCCCTCGATCTCGACCGACCCGGCCTATGCGGACGCCTGCGACGCCGCCGCCGACTGGCTCGTGGCCGACCTCCAAAGCCTTGGTGCCAGGGCGGAAAAGCGCGCCACCCCGGGCCGCCCGATGGTGGTGGGCCATATCGACGGGCCCGAGCGGGCTGGCGGCCCGCACCTGCTGTTCTACGGCCATTACGACGTGCAGCCGGTCGATCCGCTCGCGCTGTGGCACACCGATCCCTTCGCGCCCGAAATCCAGGACACGGCGCAGGGCCGCGTGATCCGCGCGCGCGGCGCGTCGGACGACAAGGGGCAGCTCATGACCTTCATCGAGGCGTGCCGCGCCTACAAGGATGTGACCGGCCACCTGCCCTGCCGCATCACCTTCTTCTTCGAGGGCGAGGAAGAATCGGGCTCGCCCTCGCTCATCCCCTTCCTGCGCGAGAACGCCGAGGAGCTTTCGGCCGATCTCGCGCTGATCTGCGATACCTCGATGGTCGCCCCCGGCGTGCCGTCGATCGCCTCGCAACTGCGCGGTATGCTCAAGGACGAGTTCACCATCACCGGCCCGACCATCGACCTGCATTCCGGCCATTACGGCGGCCCCGCGCTCAACCCGCTGCGCGAAATCTCGCGCCTCATCGCGTCCTTCCACGACGAGACGGGCCGCGTCGCCGTCGAGGGCTTCTACGAGGGCGTCCACGAGGTGCCGGAGGAGTTGCTGCGGCAATGGGAGAATTGCGGCTTCGACGAGCACGAATACCTCTCCTCGGTCGGCATGACGCGGGCGCATGGCGAGGCGGGCTATTCCGCGCTGGTGCAGCAATGGGCGCGCCCGACGCTCGAGATCAACGGGCTATGGGGCGGCTACCAGGGCGCGGGCACCAAGACGGTGATTCCCTCGGAGGCGCATTGCAAGATCACCTGCCGGCTGGTGGGCGACATGGACCCCGACGCGCTGCGCACCCGCATCCGCCGCCACGTCGAGGATCGGCTGTCACCCGATGCGAAAATCACCTGGAACCAGGACCTCGACGGCTCGCCCGCGGCGGTGATGAACATCGACCGCCCCGAATTCGAGGCCGCCCGGCAGGCACTCAGCGACGAGTGGGACCGCGAGGCGGTTTTCACCGGCATGGGCGGCTCGATCCCGGTGGCGGGCTTCTTCAAGGAGATCCTCGGGCTGGATGCGATGCTGATCGGCTTCGCGCAAGAGGATGACGCCATCCACTCGCCCAACGAGAAATACAACGTGCAGAGCTTTCACAAGGGCATCCGAAGCTGGGCGCGGGTGCTGGATGCGCTGGCGAAATGATCCCCGGCTTCACCGACCACCACACCGGCCCCCTCGCCTGCAGCATCGGCGGCGCGGGGCCGCCGCTGCTGCTCCTGCACGGCTTCCCGCAGACCCGCGCCATGTGGGCCCATATCGCGCCCGCGCTGGCGCAGACCCATACCGTCCTCTGCCCCGACCTGCCCGGCTATGGGGCATCCCACAAGCCGCAGGACCTCTCTGCCTGCAGCTTTCGCGCCATGGCGGGCGAGATGCTGGCGCTGATGGATCACCTCGGTCATGACCGCTTCGATCTCGCGGGCCATGACCGGGGCGCAAGGGTGGCGCACAGGCTTGCGCTCGACGCGCCCGACCGGGTGCGCCGCGTGGCGCTGATGGACATCGTCCCCACCCACACGCTGCTGTCGGACCTGCGCTGGCAGGTGGCGCGCGCCTATTACCACTGGTTCTTCCTTGCCCAGCCAGAACCCTTTCCCGACCGCATGATCGCCGCCGACCCCGACGCCTATTTCGAATCCTGCCTGCTGGGCTGGGGCGGCGCGCGCCTCGCGGATTTCGACGCCGGTCAATTGGCCGCCTACCGCGCCGCCTGGCGCGACCCCGACACGATCCGCGGCATGTGCAACGACTACCGCGCCACGCTGGCCCATGACATGGCCGATGACAGCGCGGATGCCGAGGCCCGCATCGCCTGCCCCGCGCATATCCTCTACGGCGCGGCGGGTGCCATGGCGCAGCATTACGACGTGCCCGCCACATGGGCCCCGCGCTGCACCGACATGCGCGCCGAGGCGATTCCCGGCGGGCATTTCTTTCCCGACACCGCACCCCAGGCCACGCTCGCGGCCTTGCAGGCCATGCTGGCCGAGGAGGCGCGGGCATGACCGAATTGCTGATCGTCTGGCATTCGCGCACCGGCGGCAGCCGCCAGATGGCCGAGGCCGCCCATGCGGCGGCGCGCGAGGAATGCACGGCCACGCTCCGGCCCGCCGATGCGGTCACCCCCGACGACGTGTTGCGCGCCGACGGCTACATCTTCTGCGCGCCCGAGAACCTCGCCGCGCTGTCGGGCGCGATGAAGGAGTTCTTCGACCGCTGCTACTACGAGGTGCTGGGGCGGATCGAGGGACGGCCTTACGCGCTCATGATCTGCGCGGGCTCGGATGGCGCGGGTGCCGTGCGGCAGGCGGCGCGGATCGCGCAGGGCTGGCGGCTGCGGCCCGTGCAGGAGCCGATGATCGTCTGCACCCATGCCCAGACGCGCGAACAGATACTTGGGCAGAAACCCCTCCCCGAGGACGATCTCGCCCGCTGCCGCGATCTGGGTGAGGCGCTGGCCGCCGGTCTCGCCATGGGCGCGTTCTGAGGGGGAGAGTGGCGCGGTTGACGGGGCTCGAACCCGCGACCCCCGGCGTGACAGGCCGGTACTCTAACCAACTGAGCTACAACCGCCCGCTGCCCGCCCGATCTCTCGGGCGTGACGCGCTTCTAAGCGCCGTCCGCGCCCGCGTCAAGCGGCTCTGCACGACAAATCCGGGTTTTCGCACCCCATGGCTCATCGGCCCCTTCTTGCCCAAGGCCCGGCGCGCCCCCCTTGAACACGCAAGGGGGATGGGCAAGCATGCGGCCATGTGCGGACGCTTCATCGACCCCGACCTGCGCGGCTCCGAATTCGATTTCGCCGAGCTACGGATCGCGCCGTTTCCGCGCCGGTTCAACGTGAAGCCGACACAGGACATCTACGTGCTGCAGGGCCACGAGATCACCTGCGCACGCTGGGGGCTGATTCCCGCCTGGCACCGGGGCGACCTGAAGGACTGGCGCGCCAGCACGATCAACGCGCGGCTCGAGGACGCGGCGACGAAGCCCAGCTTTCGCGCGGCGTGGCGGCATGGCCGCTGCCTCGTCCCCGCGGGCGGCTATTACGAATGGACCGGCGCGCGCAGCCCGAAACAGCCGCATTTCTTCCGTAGCGCGGGCAACGAGGCGACGCTGTGGTTCGCCGGGCTCCTGTCGGTCTGGCAGGACCTGCCGACCTGCGCGATCCTCACCCGCGCGGCCAACGAGACGGCCGCCGACATCCATGACCGCATGCCGGTGATCCTCGACAGCGCCGGGCGCGAGGCGTGGCTGGCGGGCGCGCCCTGCGCCGATGCGGGTGCAGGCTACCGCGTGCGCCACCACCCCGTCGCGCGGTTCGGCACCGGCGACGACGGCCCCGCGCTGATCGAGCCCTGCCGATGACCGCGCCGCGCCGTCCCTCCCCCCTGCCGCCACGGGAGCCCGCATGAGCCTCGTCGATATCGTCGGCTGGGTGGCCGCGCTCTTTACCCTCGCGGCCTATTCCATGCGCACGATGGTGCCGCTGCGGATCGCCGCGCTGGGCTCGAACCTGTCCTTCATCGTGTTCGGCGCGCTCGACGCGACACTGCCCATCC
>CAJXKX010000304.1 GCA_913055965.1 uncultured Roseovarius sp. | reverse complement strand
CCGCCCATTCCCAAGGGCGCACGAACTGCCCGAGGACATGGCCGATGGCCTCTTCATCCGCCTCGCCCGTGCGGACCAGTTGCGCCACGAGGCCGCGTTTCTTGTCATCCACGACCGACGTCACCTGCGCGGCGATGCCCGCCTCCTCGAGCGCGGCGTTGTAGATGCGGGTGATGGCACGCTTGCGCAGGTCGGGCTTGAACACCTTGCCGACGGCGGTCTTGGGCAATTCGTCCAGCACCTCGATATATTTCGGGATGGCGGCGCGTTCATGCACATGGATTTTGCAATGCTCCACGAGTTCCGCACCGGTGGCTGTTCCCCCGTCGACCAGTTCGACATAGGCGCAGGGCATCTCGCCGGAATGCGCGTCGGGCTGCCCGATGGCCCCGGCGATGGCCACGTCCTGGTGCGCCATCAGCGCCTCCTCGATATCGGCCGGGTCGATGTTGTGCCCGCCCCGGATGATCAGGTCCTTGGCGCGCCCGGTGATCCACAGGTAGCCGTCGCTGTCGATGCGCCCCAAGTCGCCGGTGCGCAGGTAGGTCTCGTGGTGGTAGAGATCGGCATTCTTGGCCGCGTCGGTATAGGTGTTGCCGGCGAAAACGCCGGGATTGGAAATGCAGATTTCACCCACCTCGTCGGTGTCGCATTCCACCGGCGCGCCCTCCGCCAGCTTGTAGATGCGCACATCCGTGTAGGGAAACGGCACGCCGACCGAGCCCACCTTCTTCTCGCCATCCGGCGGGTTGGAGGACACCAGACACGTCGCCTCGGTCAGCCCGTAAGCCTCGATGATGGCCATGCCGGTCGCTTTCTCGAACCGGTTGAACAGCTCCAGCGGCATCGGCGCCGACCCGGAAATCGCATTCCGCACGGTCGAGAGATCGGCATCCACCTTGCGCTGCATGAGCACGGCGGCGGCGGTGGGAACGGTGACGATGAAGGTGGTCTTGTAGCGTTCGCACAGTTTCCAGAAATTGTCGAACACGCCCTCGCCGCGATAGCCCGCCGGGGTCGGGAACACCACATGCGCGCCGGACTTGATCATCGACATCAGAACGGCCTGACAGGCCATGACATGAAACAGCGGCAGCGGGCACATCACGCTGTCGGTTTCGCTGAAGAGAACGGCATCGCCCAGCCAGCCATTGTAGACCATGCCCGAATACTTGTGCTGCGCGACCTTGGGCATCCCGGTGGTGCCGCCGGTGTGGAAATAGGCCGCCACCCGGTCGCCGTCGCTGTCTGCGAAATTCAGGGTCTTGCCCTGCCCCGCCATCGCCTTGTTGAAATCCAGCACATCGGCATGGTGGCCGGTCGGATTCTTGGGGCGCACCAGCGGCACGATCCAGCTCTTCGGCGGGGTGAGATACCGGTTGAGGTCGATCTCGTAGACCGTGTGAACATCGGGCGCGTGGCGCACCGCCTCGGCGGTTTTCTGCGCGATGTCGGTCTTGGGGAAGGCCTTGAGCGTGACCACCACCTTGGCCCCCGTCTCGCGCAGGATGGCGGCGATCTGCTCGGGCTCCAGCAGCGGGTTGATCGGGTTGACGATCCCCGCGATGGCCGCGCCGATGGTGGCCACCGCCGTCTCGACGCAATTGGGCAGCACCAGCGCCACCACGTCCTCCTCGCCGATCCGCAGGCTGCGGAACAGGTTGGCCGCCTGGCAGCATTGTTCGTGGAACTGCCGCCATGTCAGCGTCACCGACTTGTCGGCGGGGCCGGACAGGAGCTGATAGCTCAGCGCCGGGCGGTCGGGAAAGGCCTGTGCCGTGGCGCTCAGCATCTGGTGCAGGGTGACGGGCGTGTCGCGCGCCTCCCACGGCATCTCTTTCTCGAACGCAAGCACATCCTGCCGCGAACTGAACGTCATGGCGGTTTCCTCCCCGTTGCCCGCGTTCATCGCGACGCGGTTCTCTCCCGTTCGCAACAAAATGAGCATTAAGAGGGCGCAGCGCAAGTTTTACGCTGCGTTGTCACGCGCCTGTCAGCGATCCGGGCCGAGGCAGCGCTCGAGCGTGGCGGCCATATCCTCGATCAGCGCCGGATAGAGCGCCGGGCCCGGCGCGTGGCGGCTGCCCAGCGGATCGAGCACGTCATGCCGCACGCTGTCGCCAAAGACCGAGGCGACCCGCGCGCCATCGAATTGCGGCTCGCTGAACACGCAGACGATCCCCGCCTCCTGCGCGAGGTCGCGCAGGGCGGCGATGCGCGCGGGGCCGGGGTCGGCCGCATCGCTCAACGATAGCGCCCCGGCGGCGGCAAGCCCGAACCGCGCCTCGAAATACTGGTAGGCATCGTGGTAGACGAGGTAGGGCACATCCTGCACGGGCGCGAGACGCGCGGCGATCTCCGCCTCGAGTGCCTCAAGCTCTTCGCGCGCCGCCGCGGCGTTGGCCGCGTAACGCGCGGCGTTTTCGGGATCGTGCTCGGCCAGTTCCGCCGCGATCACCCCGAGCCAGGCCCGTGCGTTGGCCGGGTCGAGCCAGGCATGGGGATCGTCGCCGTCATGGGCGTGCCCCTCGTGACCGTGACCGGCGTGATCCTCGTGGCCGTGGTCGTCATGGCCGTGGTCGTCGTGCCCGTGATCCTCGTGGCCATGGTCGTCATGGCCGTGGTCGTCGTGGCCATGATCATGGCCCGCATGATCGTCATGCTCATGCGTCTCGGCCGTTGGCGGGGCGAATGTCAGCCCCTCCCGGAACGCTCGCACCGTCGATTCGCCCGCGCCGAGCAAGGCCACCACATGCGCGTCGCCTGCCAATGTCCCGATCGGGTCCGCGAGCCAAGGCGTGAGCCCCTCGCCCATCCAGAACACCACCTCCGCCTCGTCGAGCGCCGCCGCCTCGGAAGGGCGCATCGAATGGCCGTGCGGCGACGCCCCGGGCGGCACGATCAGCGCGGGCGCGCCCGCGCCCTCCATCACCCGTGCCACCAGCGCATGCACCGGTGCGATATCCGCAGCCACCTGCGGTGCGGCGAAACCGGGCGCGGCGCATCCAAGCGCAAGCCCGAGCGTGACGAGAAAGCGGGTCGGCATTCCGTTCTCCGTATGTTATCTTGTTACAGTTTCACCGGGGTTGATAAACGTTATCCTGTAACATATCAAGCCGGGATCGACCGCAGGAGGCCACCATGCAAGCGCTCGGCTTCGAGCATCACGATCATCACCGCTGCAAGCGCGAGGCGCTCGCGGCGGCGGAAGAGCATTGCGCCAGGCACCGGCTCAATTTCACGCCGGTCCGCCGCCGCGTGCTGGAATTGCTGCTCGAGGGGCACCGCGCCATGGGGGCCTACGAGATTCTCGACACCCTGCGCGAGGAAGGGCTGGGCGCGCAGCCCCCCGTCGCCTACCGGGCGCTCGATTTCCTGGTGACCAACGGGTTCGCCCACAAGATCGAGCGGCTGAACGCCTTTGTCGCCTGCATGCATCCGGGCGAGGACCACACCCCCGCCTTCCTGATCTGCAGGGCCTGCGATGCGGTGGCCGAGGCCCATGCCGACCCGGCGCGCGGGTTTCTGGGCCAGGCGGTGCGCGAAACGGGTTTCGTCGTGGAACAGGCAGTGGTCGAGGCCGTGGGCCTGTGCCCCGGATGCGCCGAGGCCCGCACATGAGCCTGATCAGGACCGAAGGCCTGAGCGTGCAGATTGGCGGCACGCGTATTCTGGACCATGTGAACTTCGCCATTGAGCGCGGCGAGATCGTGACCATTGTCGGCCCCAACGGGTCGGGCAAATAGACGTTGCTGCGCGCCATTATCGGCGCGGTGAAGCCGACCGAGG
>CAJXKX010000303.1 GCA_913055965.1 uncultured Roseovarius sp. | reverse complement strand
CGGGTTCCGGCGTGTTCCAGAACGATGGCACCTACCAGTCCATCAGCACACCGCTCTCGCTCTCGGGCGAGTCATCGGCATCGTTCCGCATTCATGGCTTCGGCGCGTCTTCGAGTGGCGGCACGCTGCGGCTCGACGCGGCCGTGGGCGGGATCGGGCAGGACACGCAGGGCTATTCCGGGCAGGTCGCCCTGACCATCCCGCTGGCGCGCTGAGGCGGGCAGGGGTCCGTCGTCGGGCCCATGATGCGCTGTCGGGTGCCGCGTCGCGTGGCCGGGCGGGCGTGCAGGCGGGGCGCGATATCGGGTCATCCTTTGGTCGTGGGTCCGGGCACCCGGAGCGGTCCGGGCCATTGCTGCGGAGGCCTCCATGCAGGTCGAAGAGCACAGGGTGACGCAGACGATCGCCGGTCTTTATGCGGCCTCGCATGACCCGGATGAGTGGGTGCACGCGCTCGACCGGCTGCGCCGGCTCTTTGGCGGCGTCGCCAGCGTCGTTTTCGTGCAGGATACGCAATCCGGCGAGGTGCCGCTATGGCTTGGCTACGGCACCGAAGGCGGCGACCGCGAGTACCGGGACCATATCAAGGATATCAACCCGCGCATGGCCCTGTCGCAAGGCGAGGCGCCGGGCACGCTGGCGTGGGATGCGCGGGTGCTGACCGAGGAGAAGGCGCGAGGCGATCCGTTCTATGACTGGTTGGCGAAGTTCGGGCTGCGCTACTTCATCGGCGCCCGCGTGGCGGAAATCGGGAGGTTCTCGGTCTTCACGTCGATCGAACGGACGGCCGGACAGGGCCATGTCGAACCGGAGCAGATCCGGCTCTATGCCCGGATCCTGCCGCATCTGCGCGAGGCGTTCCGCCTGAGCCTGATGGCGCGCGACCGGAGCGGGCTGTCGGCGGGCAGGGATGCGGCGGTCGCGTATCTTGGCGCGGCGATTCTCGCCCTCGGCCCTGACGGGCGGGTGATCGGCGCGAATGCCGCGGCAGAGGCGGTTCTCTCTGCCGGTGCCGGGCTCGACCTGCGTCGCGGGCGGTTGCGCTGCCTTCGGGCGTCGGAACAGCGCGGGCTCGACCTGGCCGTGGCGCGCGTGCTGACGGTGCCCGCCGCGCCGCCGGTCACCCTCGCGCTGGCCCGGACCGGGGGCGGTGTGCCGTGGCTGGTGACCGTGCTGCCCGGTCTGCCGGATTTCTGGCCATCCATGGCCGAAGCGCGCGCCACGGTGCTGATCCGCGATCCAAAGCCCCGGCCGGGCAACGCGGCGGCGCTCGCAGCCCTGTTCGGGCTGACCGGCCGCGAGGCGGCCCTGGCGGCGCATCTGGCGGCCGGCCTGCCGCTCGTGCAGGCGGCCGCGCGCGCCGCGATGTCCCACAACACGGCACGGGTGCATCTGCGCGGCATTTTCGCCAAGACCGGAACACGTTCGCAGGTGGAGCTTGCCCATCTCCTGGCCCGGCTGGGACCGGAGCCTCCGGAGCGTCGCCTAACCCGACCGGACTAGATGCGCCCGGTGAAATCGGTGCCCTGGCCCGATAGGATCGGGGTGCGCTGCCGGGGGCCGGCAGCAGCCACCAATGCCGACAAACAAGGGGAGAAGCACCATGCCATCCATGCGAGCGATCGGTCTTGCCGCGATTCTGGCCATTCAGGCCGCGACACCTCATGCGCAGAGCCGGACATGGTTTGTCTGGATCAACGTCAGCACCAGCCCGGCGACGATCGGTGTCGCCGACGCGTCCTACACTGTTCCGGGCTGGACCACGCTGGCCGGGCCGTTTTCGGACGACCGGTCCGCGTGGCGCGAGGCGTGCAGGCTGCACAGGGGGGCTCAATACCATTCCCCGGACATAGCGGCGGGGCGGGTCTACTGCTGAGAGACCGGTCCGGGGGCTGGTCATCGGGCTGCGGATGTGGTCCCTGTTGCGCGGATGCGAAAGGGAGGCTGCGCAATGACCCGAGTGAACCCGGAACGATTCCTGGCCGATCTGCACCGGCTGCGCGAGTTCGGCGCGGCGGGTGTGGGCAAGGGGGTGGTGAGACCCGCCTATAGCGAGGCCGACATCGCGGCGCGCGCCTGGCTGGCGGAACGGATGCGCGCGGCGGGGCTTGAGCCGCATGTCGATCCGGTGGGCAACCTGTTCGGGCTCGCCGAGGGGCGCTCGATCCTTCTGGGCAGCCATTCCGACAGCCAGCCCGAGGGCGGCTGGCTCGACGGGGCGCTGGGGGTGATCGCGGCGCTGGAGGTGGCGCGGGCAAGCGCCGAGGCGGGCGGGCCGCCGGTCTCGGTCGTGTCGTTCCAGGACGAGGAAGGTCGGTTCGGCGTCACCACCGGGAGCGCGATCTGGTCGGGCAACCTGAGCCTTGACGAGGCCGACCGGCAGACCGACCGCGACGGCGTGAGCTTTGCCGAGGCGCGGGCGGGCATGGCGGGGCGGGCGGAGGATTTCGTCGATCCGGGGCGGTTCTCGGGCTTTGTCGAGATGCATATCGAGCAGGGGCCGTGGCTCTACGAGGCGGGCGAGGCGGCGGGGGTGGTCACCGATATCGTCGGCATCCGCGACATGAGGATCACCTTCGACGGCGAGCAGAACCACGCGGGTACCACGCCGATGCATCGCCGCCGCGATGCGTTCCAGGGGCTGTCGCGCTTCAACACGCTGCTCAACGACCGGCTGCGCAATGTGGTGACGCCGCAGACCGTGTGGACCATCGGCCATGTGCGGCTGCACCCCGACGCGCATTCCATCGTGCCGGGGCGGGCGACGTTTTCGATGCAGTGGCGCGACGGCGACGGCGACCGGCTGCGCCGGATGGAGGCGATCATCCGCGAGACGGCCGCCGAGGTGGCCGGGGAGGCGGGGCTTTCGGTGAGTTTCGGCGAGATGCTGGGGCTGGAGCCGATGCCGATGGATGCGGGCTTGCGCGAGGCGCTGTGCCAGAGCGCCGAGGCGGTCGCGCCGGGGCGCTGGCGGCGGATGCAATCGGGCGCGCTGCACGATGCCACCAACGTGGCGCGGCTGATGCCCGCGGCGATGCTGTTCGTGCCCTCGATCGACGGGATCAGCCACGCCTTTGCCGAGGACACGGACGAGGCGGACCTGGTGACGGGGCTCGAGGTGCTGGCGGGGGCGGCGGCGCGGCTGGTGTGAACGCGCCAACGCCCCGGGCCTTCAGCCCAGAAGCAGGATGTCGGACTGTCCCGCATTGCGGCGCAGGGCGTGCACCTCGGTCAGCTCGGGATCGTTGACCCAGGCAAAGGCGGCCTCGCGGTCCGGAAACGACAGGATCGCGGAAATATCCCCGGCATCCGGCTGACCGTCGAGCGCTTCGAGGTCCTTGCTTGCGGCGACGACCGCCCCACCGTGGCGGGCGAGCGCCGCGCCGGCCTGTTCGCGATAGGCGTCCATGGAGGATGGGTTGGTGATGGTAAGTTTTGCATAGGCATAGATCATGTCGAGGAGGCTCCGTGAGTGGGTTGGTGAGCGGAAACTAAGTCTTTCGATGATCTGCGAAAATGCGTGTATTTGCATTTCGTGCATGCAAAAATGCATAGCATGACACTCGACTGGGATGATCTCAAAACCGTTCTTCATGTCGTGCGCGCGGGCACCCTGAGCGGGGCCGCCGCGCAGTTGGGGATCAATTACACCACCGTTGCGCGTCGCGTGGCACGGGTCGAGGCGCGGCTGCAGCGCAAGCTGTTCGAAAGGCTGAGTGACGGGTATCGGCCGACCGAACTGGGGCGGCTGGTGGCGGCGCATGCCGAGCAGATGGAGGTGCAGGACCATGCCCTGATGC
>CAJXKX010000302.1 GCA_913055965.1 uncultured Roseovarius sp. | reverse complement strand
CGAGGCGAAGCGGCTGTCCTCGACCACGAGGATGGTCAGGCCCAGAAGCGGGCGCGCGTTGCCCGGCACGGGGCGGGGGGCGAGGCTGTCGTGATCGCGCATGGCGGTGATCCCTTCTTTCTCGGTATGCCCCCGAGGATGGCCCGGCATTGATGAACGGTCGGTTAACGGGCGGCTGCGGCGGGTCGTCCGCTTGTCACGCGCGCGCCGCGCCCCCATAACGGGGGCGACGCGTGCCAGAAAAGGAGTGCCCCATGATCGGACGTCTCAACCATGTCGCCATCGCCGTCCCCGATCTCGAGGCGGCCTGCGCGCAGTATCGCGATGCGCTGGGCGCGACCGTTGGCGCGCCGCAGGACGAGCCCGACCATGGGGTGACGGTGGTGTTCATCGAACTGCCCAACACCAAGATCGAGCTGCTGTATCCGCTGGGCGACGAAAGCCCGATCAGGGGCTTTCTCGAGAAGAACCCCGCGGGCGGCATCCACCATGTCTGCTACGAGGTCGAGGATATCCTCGCCGCGCGCGACCGGCTCAAGGCGAGCGGGCTGCGCGTGCTGGGCGACGGCGAGCCGAAGATCGGCGCGCATGGCAAGCCGGTGCTGTTCCTGCATCCCAAGGACATGAACGGCACGCTGACGGAACTGGAGCAGGTCTGATGGGTATCACCTCGGCCATCGTGCTCTACGTGGTGATCTGGTTCATGACCTTCTTCGTGGTGCTGCCGGTGCGCATCCAGACACAGGGCGACGTGGGCCGCATCGTGCCCGGCACGCAGGCGGGCTCGCCCGAGCATCACCACCTGAAGAAGAAGGCGTGGATCACCACCGGCGTTGCCGCCGTGCTCTGGGCGATCATCGCCTGGGTGATCGTGTCGGGCATGATCTCGATCCGCGATATCGACATGTTCAACCGGATGGGTCCGCCTTCCGCCGGATAGAATGATAGATATGGGTAAAGGTGGCGGCGCCGAGGATCGGGATCACCAGGTTCATCACCGGCACCGAGAGCGGCATCGCCATCAGCACCCCCGCGCCCAGATCGTCAGGCGGTGCTTTTTGCGCAGGCGGACCGCGCCCGCGCGCCCCTCGCGGCGGATCGCGGCCAGGGTGAAATATTCCATCCCCAGCAGGTAGCCGTTCAGCCCCCAGAAGATGAACACCGCGAAGGGCGGGGCCATCGCGTAGAGCACCAGCGCCAGCGTGTTGGCAAACAGGATGACGCCCAGGAAATTCACCGTGTCCTTGAACCCCTCGCCGAAGGAAGGGCCCGAAACGGGCGGCAGGTCGGGATAGTGGCGGTCCTCCACCGCCGCTGCCACCTCGTCGAGGAACATCGAGGTGATGGCCGAGGCGACTGGCACCATCAGGAATACCGACAGCACCACCATCAGCAGGAACGACGCCCCGCTCAGCAGGTCGCCCACCCATGTCACCTCGCCGATGACGGGCAGCACGGTGGTGTCGCCCACCGTGGCCTGGATCAGCCACAGCACGCCCGCATAGGCGGCGATCAGCAGCGCGAGCGTCAGCCCGACTCCCAGCAGCAGCACCTTGCGGAACCGCCGGTCGCCCACCTGTCCGAGCGTCCTGAGAAAGGCGGAGAAGATCATGCGTCGAGCCACGTGGTGAGCGCGTCGGCGTCGGGGCGCGGGCGTTCGGGGGGCGCGGCGGTCTCGGTGCCGATATGGATGAGGCCGGTGATCCGCTCGTGCTCCCCGAGGCCCAGAGCGGCCTGCGCGAAGCCCGGATCGTGGCTGGCCCAGCCCGAGAGCCAGTTGGCCCCCCAGCCCGCCGCCAGCGCCGCGTTGAGCAGCCCGTAGGCCACGCAGGCGGCCGAGGCGGCCTGTTCGGCCTCGGGAATCTTCTCCGACGGCTTGGGCGAGAAGACCACCGCGACGGCGAGATGCGCGTCGGCGAATTGCGCGGCCTGCTTGGCGATATCGGCCTCCGGCTTGCCCAGCCGCGCGCCGCACTCCGCGACCAGCCCTGCGAGGCGGGCGAGGGCGGCGCGCTCCAGCACCACCAGCCGCCACGGCTCGAGCTTGCCGTGATCGGGGCAGCGCAGCGCCGCCACCAGCAGCGGGCGCAGCGCCGCGCGATCGGGCACCGGCAGGCCCAGCGTCTTGGCGGGGCGCGAACGGCGGGTCTGGAAAAAGGCCAGCGCGGCGGGGTTGGGATCGGGCATCGGGTATCTCTCCGGGTGATTACCGGCAAGATGTCGGCAACCGGGGGCGCGGGGTCAACCCCTTGCGTGCGCGGCGCGGCGGCGTGCAGACACGCCTTGCCCCGACCGGGGCTTGCACCGGCCGCAACCGCGTGGAAGGTAGGGCCGGGCGCGACCGCGCGCGCCGTCACCCGGAGATGCCCCATGCCCGTCCCCCGCCTCGCCGTGCGCGCCGTGATCGTCGAGGAGGGGCGGCTCTTGCTGGTCAACGCCTTTGCCGATCCGGCCGGCACGCTGTGGTGCGCGCCGGGCGGCGGGGTGGAGCCGCACGCCTCGCTGCCCGAGAACCTGATCCGCGAGGTTCACGAGGAGACGGGGCTGTCGATCTCGGTGGGCGCGCCCTGCCTCGTCAACGAGTTCCACGCCCCCGAGCGCGGCTTTCACCAGGTCGAGGTGTTCTTTCGTTGCCGCCTCACCGGCGGGACGATCCGCGACGACTGGCGCGATCCCGAGGGGGTGGTGAGCCGCCGCCGCTGGGTGACGCAGGCCGAAATGGCGGCGCTGCGGGTCAAGCCCGACAGCCTCGCCGCCGCGGCCTTTGCCCGCGGCATGGGGTACGACCCGCTGGAGCGGCTCGTCAGCCCCTGATCCGCAGCACCGAGATCGCCACCCCGCCCAGCACCAGCGCGCTCGCCAGGACGGTCTGCAGCCCCAGGCTCTCGCCGAGAAAGACCATGCCGCCCGCCACCGCGATCACCGGCACGGTGAGTTGCGCCACCGCCGCCACCGCCGCGTCGAGCCCCGGCAGCACCCGGTACCACAGCGCATAGCCCAGCCCCGATGTCACGGCCCCCGCAAGGATGGCGAGCGCGATGCCCTCGGGGCCCGCATGGCTGCCGCCCGCGCCGGCGGGCAGGGCCAGCCCCACGATCACGCCCAGCGGTGCCGCGAGGATGAAATTCGCCGCCGTGGCCTGCAATGCGTCGGGCTCGCGCCGTCCGGTCAGCGAGTAAAGGCCCCAGCCCACCCCCGCGAGCGCCATCGACAGCCCGTGCGGCACGCTGATCTGCGGCCCGGTGCCGGGCCAGAGCAGCCAGGCGAGACCGGCGAGCGCAAGCCCCGCGCCGATCCAGCGGCGCGGCGGCGTGGCCTCGCCCGCGATGAGGCCGCCCGCGAACATGGTGATCTGCACCACCCCGAACAGGATCAGCGCGCCAAGCCCTGCGTCGAGCGCGGTATAGGCGGCGGAGAACCCGTACATGTAGACCAGCAGTGCCAGCACACCCATCGCCCGCCCCGCGCCGCCCAGCCGCAGCCCGCCGCGCAGCAGCAGGCACAGCCCGCCCAGCATCGCCGCCCCCGCGATCAGCCGGATGGTGCCGAAACTCGCGGCGTCGATGCTGCCCCCGGCGAGCGCCATCCGGTTCAGCACCGAATTGGCGGCGAAGGCGGTCATGGTGAGGGCGGTCAGCAGGAAAAGGCGCATGCCCCCCCATAGCGCGGCGCGCGGCGGGCGTATAGTCACGGATCGGTGCCCGCCGCCCGCTCGCCGCGCGGGCTCAGCCCAGGTCGGGTTCGGTGGCGCGGAACGTGTCGTGCGCCGACATCGCGGCCCACCATTCCGCCACGCCCGGCACCGACAT
>CAJXKX010000301.1 GCA_913055965.1 uncultured Roseovarius sp. | reverse complement strand
TGGCGGCGAGCCTCGCCACCGGGTTCATGCGCACCGGCGATCATGTCGAGACGCCCGACATCCAGTTCCACGTGCAGCCCTGGTCCGCCGACAGCCCCGGCGAGGGGCCGCACCGTTTCTCGGCCTTCACGATGTCGGTTTGCCAGTTGCGCCCCGAAAGCCGGGGGCAGATCCGCCTCGCGTCTTCCGACCCGGCGCGATACCCGAAAATCCATCCCAATTACCTCTCGACCGAGACCGATTGCCGGACCATCGTCGAAGGTATCAGGATTGCCCGCCGCATCGCCCGGCACGCACCGCTGACCACCAAGATATCAGAGGAATTCCGTCCCGACGCCTCGCTCGCTCTCGACGATTACGAGGGCACGCTCGACTGGGCGCGCAACCATTCCACCACGATCTACCACCCCACCGGCACCTGCAAGATGGGCCAGGGGCCCGACGCGGTGGTCGATGCGCGGCTGCGCGTGCACGGCATCAGCGGGCTGCGCGTGGCCGATTGCTCGATCATGCCCGAGATCGTTTCGGGCAATACCAACGCGCCCGCGATCATGATCGGGGAAAAGGCCTCGGACATGATCCTCGAGGATCACGCCGGTTAGGCCGGGGGCAGCGCAGCGCCGCCCCCGCCCGTGTGCCTCAGGCTGCCTTTGCCGTTGCCATTTCCTGCCACTCCATCCCCGGCAGGTACCGGGCCGAGACCGCGCCATCCTCCAGCGTGAAGAGATGCAGCCAGCCATTGTCGAACAGCGCCCGCACATCCGGGTGCCGCGCGAGAATGTCGGCGATCGCGTCGCGCGGGGCCTCGATCATCACCGACAGGCGCAGCGGTTCGTGCGCCGCCTGCTCGCCGTCATGGATCGTCTGCCAGGGCAGGCCGGGGCGCAGGATGCCTCCATTGCCCTGCACCACGCCGATACCGCCCACCACGTTGTGGATGAGCTTGTTGCCACCGCCAAAGGCCGTCGGTGCCACGGTCGAGCCGTAGTATTGCAGGCTGATCCAGCTTGCCACCACCACCGGCGCGGTGAGGATCAGCTCCAGCGTGCCAAAGCCCGCATCGGCGCGCCAGTCATAGCTGTGCAGGAAGGCCCGGCCGCCGAGATCGGCCCCGGCGCTCGCCCCGCGCGGGGCCGCGACAAAGGCGGCGCAGCCCGCCAGCCCCCATTCAGGCCGCAACTCGGCCCAGTCGAGCGCGCGCCGCGCCACCGTCTCGGCCCGCGCGCCGGGCAGGCGGCGCGCCCGTTCGGCGCGCGCCACGCTGCCCGCCGCATCGAGCCATGCCCGCGCCTGCGCGATATCGCCGGCATGATCGGGCGCGTGGCTGTCCTCGTAGAGCGTGATGGCATCGGTCGTCGTGTCGTGCAACCCGGCCAGGAACAGCGTGTCGCCCGGCAGGTCTATCCCCAGCGCGGGCAGGCCCGCGCGCGTTTCGGGATCGTTGAGCAGCGCCGCCAGCAGCCGTGCCGAGACCTCGCCGGTCTGCCCGCCGCAGGCACCGCAGTGATAGGCGCTCTCGTGCGGGTTGTTGGTGACATGCGCGCCATGACCGAGCAGCAGCACCAGCCGTGCGTGCCCCGTGGTCATGCTCATCGCGCGCAGCACCGCTGCCGCCGTCTCTGCCTTCTGCCCGGCGCTCAGCCCGCCCTCGATCCGCGGGGCGGGGTCGGGGGCCTTGGCCTTTGGCCCGAGGCCCAGCGCGTCGCGCACCAGCTTCCAGCCATAGGCCGGGCCCGCTGCCTCGACAAAGGCAAAGGACGACACCGCCGCCTGCCGGAACCGGCCCCAGGCGCGCACCGCGCGGGCCGAGATGCGCACCGCCTCTTCGGCCTCGTCGTCCGCGTGGCTGCAAGAGGTCAGCGCCGGGTTCAGCAGCACCGGCAGATGCGCCTGAACCATGTCGGTGCCCTGCGGCTTGTGTGCCACCGGCAGGCCGAAGAACCCGGCAAAGCCGATGGTCTCGATCCCGCCGCCGCGCCGCCCTGCGCCTCGAGCGCGCGGCGGAACACCTCCGAGCGCACGTCGATACAGAACGCGGCCTGCAGCGCGGGGCGTGCCTGCTGTGCCGCGGTCCCCGTCAGGGCCGCCGACAGGCGCCGCTGATGGGCGCGCTCGGCGGCGTCCTGCAGGATCGCGTCGAGCGCCTGATCGGGCGTCGGCGCGACCGGTTCGGCGTGGGCGGCGAGCACCTCCTGCCATTGACCCGCGACCTGTGGCGCGTGCTCGAAAAGCGCCTCTTCCCAGATCATGCGGATCGCCAGGAGGTCGGTGATCGTGGTGTCGCTCTCGCCCGCCATCTCGGCCTGCCAGAGCAGCCAGCGCGCGTGTTGCGACCAGCCGCCAAGGTCCATCAGCAGCCGGTGGAACGCGGTCTCGGCCGCCGCCTCGGTCAGGTCCAGCCGTTCGGCGGCGCGCAGGATCGCCCGCTCGGCGGTGTCCGGTGCGGCGGCGACATGCGCGCAAAAGCCCGCGAGCCCCGCGATTTCGGGCGTCAGGTCATGGGTCGCCCATTCGCGCCAGGCGGCAAAGGCCCCGCGCCCCGGCGCGGGCGTTTTCGATTCGGGAAGGTCACGCCACATTGGCGCCCGATTTTCGCGTCCGCGTGTTGTGGAAAGCGCACGAAAGTGCCCCAATATCTTGAGACACCACTGTTTCGCGCCACGCGACAACCCGTTTTCCGCCCCAATTTCGCCACTTTCCGCTTTGGAGAATCCATCCCCATGCCCTACTCCTTGAAGGGCCTGGGGGGGCGCAGAACGGTGTGCGTGTATTGTGTTGGGAGACAATACGACATTCGCCGTCCGATCGTTGACGCGTGCGGACGAGCCCCAGTGGCATCGACGTCACCTCGACCTGCTCCCAACGTATATCCAGCTCTTCGGCGACCAGCATCGGCAAGGCCGTGCGCAGCCCCTGTCCGATCTCCGGCTGGTTGTTGCCGATGATGACCTTCCCGTCCGGCCGTATCTCGATGAAATAACCGAGGCGCCGTTCATCCTCCCCGTCGGCACGTCCGACCGGCAGGCCGATTACGAAGGCGCCACCCAACGACAGGCCGGCGACCAGGAAACGGCGGCGATCGATCCTAATCGTGTCGCGATCAGCCTTCATCGCGGTCTCCCGCTGTCGCCGCGCCGCGCGACAGATCCGCGGCGCGATGTATCGCTTTCCGGATGCGTGGATAGGTCCCGCAGCGACAGATGTTCGTCATGTTCGCGTCGATGTCTTCGTCGGTCGGCGCGGGCAATCGCGCGAGCAAGTCGACGGTTGCCATGACCTGCCCCGCCTGGCAGTAGCCACACTGCGGCACGTCAAGTTCGAGCCAGGCCTGCTGCACCGGGTGCAGGGAATCGCCGTTTGCCAGCCCTTCGATCGTCTTGACGGTGCGACCCTCGACGGCATCGACGCGAACGAGGCAGGCACGCTGTGCCCGGCCGTCCACGTGCACGGTACAGGCACCACATTGCCCGATGCCGCAACCGAACTTGGTACCGGTCAGGTTCAGGCGGTCGCGCAACACCCACAGCAGCGGCGTGTCCCCATCCCCGTCGAACGTGACGTCAACGGCGTTGACCTGGAATGAAATCATGCGTTCCCCCCTGGCTCCCGGCATGTGATTATTCTGTCCCTGAGAGCTATTGACCTCGGATCGAGGTCGCCGTTCATAACGTCCGGCTATTAGGCGGGCGAATCCAGTGTCCACGTCGCCGCGCGATCCTGGCCGAGCCGCTCGACCAGCCATGGCACGACGGTGTTCAGCGAATCGGCCAGTGTGTAAGGCGGATTGACGATGAAAATGCCGCTGCCCGC
>CAJXKX010000300.1 GCA_913055965.1 uncultured Roseovarius sp. | reverse complement strand
GCAGAGCAGTTTCATTCCCTTCTGTTTGGCGTAGAGGAATTGCGGGCGCATCACCTCGGGGTCGGCCAGCGGGTCGAACGGGCCGGTGCAGACGATGCCCTCGGCCTCGTCCAGCGGCACGGTTGTGACGTTGACCGGCGCATCCACCACCCGGATCGGGTCGAAGAACAGTTCCTCATGCGGCTGGCCGATGAAATACACCCGCTCGCCCACCGCGCCCTGAAACATCGCCGCGCGGGCGCTGTCGCCCGAGGTGGCGATGGTATCCCACGCCGCATCCGGCACGCCGAAGGCGCGCATCTGCCGCTCGACATCGCTGCGCGGGCGGGGCGAATTGGTCACCAGCACCACGGCGCCGCCCGCCTCGCGATAGGCCACCAGCGCGTCGCAGGCCGCAGGCAGGGCGCGCACCCCGTCATGCACGCAGCCCCACAGATCGACGAAGAGGGCGTCATACTGGTGGGCGATGTCAGACAGGGCGGTGATCAGGCGGGTCATGGGCGTCTCCGTGCTTGGGTCGGGCGCAGATATGGCAGGCCGTTCACGCTTTGGCCAGCGCGCATGGTCAAGCGCGGCGCGGCGGTCTATGGTCGCGGCCATGACCGGACGCATCATCCAGACCGAGGCCGATATCGCCGAGGGCACGGCGCATCTCGCCCGCAGCTGCCCGCGCATGGCCCATGCGCTCGACCTTGTCGAGGCGGTGCCGCTCCGGCGTCGCGAGGACGGGTTCGCGGCGCTGATGGGGGCCATCGTCAGCCAGCAGGTGAGCGTCGCGGCCGCCCGCGCCATCTGGGCGCGGCTGGAGGAGGCGGGCCTCACCGCCCCGCACGCCATCGTGACGGCGGACGAGGACACCCTGCGCGCCGCCGGTCTCAGCCGCCAGAAGGCGCGCTACGCCCGCGCGCTGGCCGAGGCCGATCTCGATTACACCGCCCTGCGCACGGCCCCCACCGACGAGGTCGTGGCGACGCTCACGCAGGTGCCCGGCATCGGGGTCTGGACTGCCGAAATATATGCCATGTTCAGCCTCGGACATGCCGATGTCTTCGCGCCCGGCGATCTCGCGCTGCAGGAATCGGCCCGGCTGCTCTACGCTCTGCCGGAGCGGCCCAGACCGGCGGCGCTGCGCGCGATGGCGGCGGACTGGGCCCCGTGGCGCGCGGTTGCGGCGCGGCTTCTGTGGGCCTATTACCACGTGGCCAAGGACAGGGAAGGGATCGCATGACACGGGTACTCAAGGCAGGCCGCAAGGAGCCGCATTCGGGCGAGACGCGCTCGGCGGTGGTGTTCCTGCACGGCTACGGGGCCAATGGCGCGGATTTGCTGGGCCTCGCCGATCCGCTGGGCGAACACCTGCCCGACACGCTCTTTGTCGCGCCCGACGCGCCCGAGAGCATCCCCGGCATGCCCTTTGGCCTGCAATGGTTCCCGATCCCCTGGATCGACGGGTCGAGCGAGGAAGAGGCCGAGCGCGGGCTCATCGCCGCCGCCGCCGATCTCGACGCCTTTCTCGACGCGCTGATGGTCGACGAGGATCTGCTGCCCGAACAGGTTGTGCTGTTCGGCTTTTCGCAGGGCACCATGATGGCGCTGCACGTGGCCCCCCGCCGCGAGGACGAACTGGCCGGGATCGTGGCGTTCTCGGGCCGCCTGCTGCGCCCCGACCTGCTGGCCGACGAGGCGGTGAGCCGCCCGCCGGTCCTGCTGGTGCATGGCGATGCGGATGACGTCGTGCCGGTGCAGTCGCTTCCGCAGGCGGCGGAGGCGCTGCAGGAGGCGGGCTGGAAGGATGTCTACGCCCACGTGATGAAGGGCACCGCCCACGGCATCGCCCCCGACGGGCTGTCGGTCGCGCTCGCCTTCATGCGCGACAAGCTGGGGCTCTGACCGGCGGGCTGCGCGCCGCTCACTCCGCCGCGCGCAAGGGCGTGCGCCCGCTGGCCTGCAGCACCTCCGAGACATCCTCGGGGCGTGGCGGCTCTGCCTCTTCGTTCTCGCCATATCCCACCGGCGGCGCGGCACGCTCGTCGGGCCAGACGAGTTCGGTCTCGCGGGCCCGCCGCGCTGCGCGCGCCAGCGCGAAATCGCGCGCCGTGCGGCTCGACCGGCCCAGCGACAGCGCCGCCAGCGCCCGCGCGATCCACAGCACGTAGGTCACCGCCCAGATGCGCAGCGCCAGCATCGCGGGGGTAAAGACCAGCGTCAGCACCGTCGCGATCCCGAGGCCGAAGACCACCGCCGTCGCCAGCTGCTTCCACCACAGCGCGGTCGGGCTGTCGAAGGCGTAGCCGCCGCCCACGAAATCGAGGCTGAGCCCGAACATCATCGGCGCAAGCCCCGCCATGGTGGTGACCGTGGTCAGCAGCACTGGGCGCAGCCGGTCCTGCGCGGTGCGGGTGATCGCGGCGATGCGCGGCATGTAGCGGGCATACTCCTGGTAGGTGTCGATCAGGACGATATTGTTGTTCACCACGATCCCCGCCAGCGCGACGATCCCGGTGCCGGTCATGATGATGGAAAACGGCTGGTTCATCACCAGCATCCCGACCAGCACCCCGGTGGTCGAGAGCACCACCGCCAAGAGCACGAGCACCGCGTTGTAGACGCTGTTGAACTGCGCCAGCAGGATGATGAACATGAGGCCGAGCGCGCCCGCGAACGCCTTTTGCAGGAACTCGCCCGATTCCGCCTGATCCTCGGCGTCGCCGGTCCATTCATAGCTGATGCCCGGCGGCAGCACGCCCGACTCGAGCCATTCGGTCAGCCGCTCGATGCGTTCGTTGGCGGTGAGCGGCACCTCGCGGGCGGTGCCGTCCGCGCCCGTCACCGTCGCCGTCAGCCCGTCCTGCACCGCGGCCTTGACGTCGAAATAGCGTGTCTGGTCGATGCGGTCGATCTGCGCAAGCTGCGCCACCGGGGTCCGGGTGATGAAGGCCGAGAGCGGCACGAGGCCGTTTTCCGTGCGTACCTTGAGCGAATCGAGCGTCGAAAGCACCCGGTCCTCCTGGGGCAGGCGCACGCGGATCTCGATCTCCTCGTCGCTGCTGTCCACCCGCATCGTATCGAGCAGGATGCCCCGCGTCACCAGTTGCACCATCGCGCCGACCGTCGCCACGTCGGCCCCGAAACGGCCGGCGCGCTCCACGTCCACCTCGACCTGCCAGTCGATGCCGGGCAGCGGCAGCGTGTCCTCGATCTGGTAAAGGCCCGCGGTCGCCTCGAACCGGTCACGGGCCGCCTGCGTGAATTCCTGCAGCGCCTCCCAGTCGTCGCCGCGGATGCGCAGGTGCACCGGCTTGGCCGAAGCGGGGCCGCGTGCCTGCGCGAGAATCTCTATCTTGATGCCGGGGATACGCTCCAGCCGGTCGGTCAGGTCGGCGATGATGCGGTCGCCGTCATAGGCGGGATCGACCATGCTGCGCCGCACGGCAAGGTCGAGATAGGGCACGGTGAACCATGTCTCGATGGTCTGCGGGCGGTCCTCCCAGGGGATCGTCTCGAACTGCACCTGCCCGATGGTGTCGCGCGGCGGCTGCGCACCGCCGGTATTGTTGTCGAGCCCGCCCTCTCCGGCAAAGGCAAAGGCGGTGGTCACACCGGGATGGGCGCGCACGATGCGTTCGACCTGCTCGACAAGCCGGTCCTTCTGATCGAGCGACAGGTTGCCGCGCCCGCGCACATAGACGATGGCCTGTTCCGGCTCGCTCTCGACGAAGAACTCGGTGCCGTTGTTGGCCGCGCCATACCACGTGAAGACGCCGGCAAGGGCTGCGCCGGAGTCGCCGCCGAAGCCGCCAGGATGGACGGCGCC
>CAJXKX010000299.1 GCA_913055965.1 uncultured Roseovarius sp. | reverse complement strand
GACGCTGGTATTCGAGGCGCTGTCGATGGCCTGCCCCTCGGTCGCGGCGTTCCTGTCGATCCACAACATGTGCGCGAAGATGATCGACAATTTCGCCAGCGACGAGATGAAGGCGCGGGTACTGCCGCGCGCCATGACGATGGAGACGGTGCTGTCCTACTGCCTGACCGAGCCGGGATCGGGCTCGGACGCCGCCGCGCTCAAGACCCGCGCCGAGCGCACCAACGAAGGCTACACGCTGAACGGCACCAAGGCGTTCATCTCGGGGGGCGGCTATTCGGATGCCTATGTGGTGATGGTGCGCACCGGGGGCAACGGGCCCAAGGGCATCTCGACCGTCTATGTCGAGGACGGCACGGCGGGCCTCAGCTATGGCGGGCTGGAGGACAAGATGGGCTGGCGCAGCCAGCCGACGCGGCAGGTGCAGTTCGACGATTGCGCCATTCCGGCGGCCAATCTGGTGGGTGAAGAGGGCAAAGGTTTCACCTATGCAATGAACGGGCTGGATGGCGGGCGGCTTAACATCGCCGCGTGTTCGCTGGGGGCGGCGCAGCAGGCGCTCGACATGACGCTGCGCTACATGGCCGAGCGGCGCGCCTTCGGGCGGCCGATCAGCGAGTTTCAGGCGCTGCAATTCCGCCTCGCCGACATGGAGATCGAATTGCAGGCGGCGCGCACCTTCCTGCGGCAGGCGGCGTGGAAGCTCGATCAGGGCGCGCCCGACGCCACCAGGTTCTGCGCGATGGCCAAGAAATTCGTGACCGAAGCCGGAAGCCGCATCGCCAACCAGTGCCTGCAACTGCATGGCGGCTATGGCTACCTGGCGGATTACGGCATAGAAAAACTGGTGCGCGACCTGCGCGTGCACGAGATTCTCGAAGGCACCAACGAGATCATGCGCCTGATCGTGGCGCGGCAGATGCTGGCGGAGCAATGAGCGACGACATCCATATCCGCAAGGAGGGGCGCGCGGGGCGGATCACCCTGGCGCGGCCCAAGGCGCTCAATGCGCTGAGCTACGAGATGTGCGGCGCGATCGAGGCGGCGCTGGAGAACTGGCGCGACGACGACGCGGTGGCGCTGGTGCTGATCGACGCGGAGGGCGACCGCGCCTTCTGCGCGGGCGGCGACATCCAGCAGCTTTACGATACGGGCCGCGCGGGCGATTTCGCCTATGGGCGGCGGTTCTGGGCCGATGAATACCGGCTGAATGCGATGATCGCGCGCTACCCGAAACCCTATGTCGCGCTGATGCAGGGCTTTGTGATGGGCGGCGGCGTGGGGATTTCCTGCCACGGATCGCACCGCGTGGTCTGCGAGAGCACGCAGGTGGCGATGCCCGAATGCGGGATCGGCCTCGTGCCGGATGTGGGCGGATCGCTGATCCTGGCGCGGGCACCGGGGCGGCTTGGCGAATACCTTGGGACGACGGGCGCGCGCATGGGGCCGGATGATGCGGTTTATGCCGGTTTCGCAGATACCTACGTGCCGAAGCTGAAGTGGGACGACTTGCGCGCGGCGCTGCTCGAAGGCGGCGATCCGGAGGTGATCGGGCGCTTTGCCGACACGCCGCCGGACGGGGCGCTGCGTGCGAGGCAGGCAGAGATCGACGCGCATTTCGGCGGCGAGGGGTTGCAGGATATCGTCAATGCCCTGCGCGCCGATGGCGGCGATTTCGCTGAGGATGCGCTCAAGGCGCTGGGGCGTGGCTCGCCGCTGTCGATGGCCTGCACCGTCGAGATCGTTCACCGGCTGCGCGGCCCCGGAGCCGATATCGGGCGGGCGCTGGGCCTCGAATACCGGTTTACCTGGCGCGCGATGGAAGAGGGCGATTTCCTCGAGGGCATCCGCGCCGCGATCATCGACAAGGACCGCAAGCCGAACTGGCAACATGCGCTCGGGGCCCTGCCCGGGGTGGCGGTATCGCGCATGCTGATGCCGCTCGGACCGAACGCGCTGAACCTGGAGGAGGAAAGAGCATGAAGATCGGATTCATCGGGCTGGGCAACATGGGCGCGCCGATGGCCGCCAACCTGGCCCGTGCCGGGCATGACGTGACGGGGTTCGACATGGCCGATGTCAGCGTCGAGGGGGTGGAGATGGCCGCGAGCGCGGCAGACGCGGCGAAGGGCGCGCAGGTGGTCGTCACCATGCTGCCCAACGGCGACATCCTGCGCCGCGTGGCCGCCGAGATCATCCCGGCGATGGACAAGGGCGCGGTGTTTCTCGACTGCTCGACCGTCGATGTCGGGAGCGCCCGCGACGTGGCCGCCGACGCGCAGGCGGCGGGCCTCTCGGCGCTCGACGCGCCGGTGTCTGGGGGTGTGGGCGGCGCTGCGGCAGGCACGCTCACCTTCATGGTGGGCGGCGATGAGGCGGGCTTTAGCATCGCCAGAGAACTCTTTGACATCATGGGGAAAAAGGCTGTTCACTGCGGCCCCTCTGGCAACGGGCAGGCGGCCAAGATCTGCAACAACATGATCCTCGGGGCCACGATGATCGCCACCTGCGAGGCCTTTGCCCTCGCGGACAAGCTGGGGCTGGCGCGCGAGGCGATGTTCGACGTGGTCTCGACCTCGTCGGGCTACAGCTGGTCGATGAACGCCTATTGCCCGGCACCCGGCGTCGGGCCGAAATCGCCCGCCGACAACGGCTATCAGCCCGGTTTCGCCGCCGAGTTGATGCTCAAGGACCTGCGCCTGTCGCAGCAGGCGGCGGAGGCGGTGAATGCCGACACGCCGATGGGTGCGGCGGCGATGGCGCTCTATGCGACGTTCGTCGAGGAGGAGGACGGCAAGGGCCGGGATTTCTCGGCCATGCTGCCCCGGTTCGAGACGCGCGGGCGCGGCTGATGGGCTGGTGCGCGCGGGCCGCGGGCCTGCCGCCGCTCGGTGCGGCGGCGGTCGTACGGCTCGACGCGCTGAGCCCTGTCGAGGTGCCCGAAGGCACGGTGCTGTTCCGCCCCGGCGAGACGGTCAAGGGGTTCGTCATCGTGCTGCGCGGGCGGATCGAGGTCTATCTCACCGGGCTGTCGGGGCGCGAAATCCTGCTCTACGAGGTCACGCCGGGGCAAAGCTGCGTGCAATCCACGCTGGGGCTGATGGGCGGCGAGGACTATTCCGGCGAGGCGGTGGCGCGCGAGCCGTCCGAGATCGTGCTGGTGCCGCGCGACACCTTTCTGCGGCTGATGGATGACGATCCGGGCTTTCGCGGCTTCGTCTTCGCCGCCTTCGCCGCGCGGCTGCAATCCATGATGCACCTGCTCGACCGGGTGGCGTTCCAGCGGATCGAGACGCGGCTGGCCGAGTGCCTGCTGGCGCGCGCCGAAGGCGGGCGCGTCCGCGCCACCCATGCCGAGATCGCGGTGATGATCGGCACCGCGCGCGAGGTGGTCTCGCGCAGGCTCGACGCGCTGGCGCGGCGCGGCATCGTGGCGCTGGAGCGCGGCGTGGTGCGCATCCTCGACCCGGAAACGCTGGCGGAGGTGGCGGACGCGGAGAAGTGAGGCGGGGCGGCGGCTGGAGCGCCCCCCCGCCGGGGTAACATCCCTGACTGGAACCATACCTCTTACGGCTTGGGCGGCAGGATCACCCGGTCGACCACGTGGATCACGCCGTTGGATTGCTTGACGTCGGCGATGGTGACGTTGATGGTGCGCCCGCGTTCGTCCTCGAGCATGATCCTGTCGCCCGAATAGGTCGCCTTGAGCTCGCAGCCGCCGAGCGTGGGCACGATGTGCATGCCGCCATCGTCGTCGATCATGCCCTTGATCGCCTGCGCCATCGCATCCGCGCCCACCACGTGGCAGGTAAGG
>CAJXKX010000298.1 GCA_913055965.1 uncultured Roseovarius sp. | reverse complement strand
GGCGGACGCAGGGACGGCGGCGGGCGGTGCCGGTGCCGGGGGCCCGCCCGCCTTGTCCGGCAGGTCGTAGCGGTTCACGGGCGCATCCCCGATCGCCTCGGTCGCGCCAAGCTCGATCTGCCAGGCAAGGCTGGCCAGCGCCGCCTCGGAGGGATTGGTCGATTCCATGCGCCGAACGCTACCGCGCGGCCACGGCGGGGGAAAGGGGGCAGGCCGCCGCGCGGCGGCAAGGCCGGAGGGGTATTTGTGCCAAGAAGAAGACCGGCACCGCCGCTTGCCCCTGCGCCGGTGCCTTTCTATAAGCGGGGAACATCGCAACGGAGGCGGCATGAGTTTTCCGCACGCGCATCTTCTCGGGATCGAGCCGCTCGCCCCCGGCGACATCACCGCCATTCTCGATCTGGCGGAGGAGTATGTCGCGCTTAACCGCAGCGCGGCCAAGCATCGCGACGTGCTGGCGGGGCTCACTCAGATCAATATGTTCTTCGAGGCCTCGACCCGCACGCAGGCCAGTTTCGAGCTGGCGGGCAAGCGGCTGGGCGCGGATGTGATGAACATGGCGATGCAGGCGTCGAGCCTCAAGAAGGGCGAGACGCTCATCGACACGGCGCTCACGCTCAACGCCATGCATCCCGATCTGCTGGTGGTGCGCCACCCGCATTCCGGCGCGGTGGACCTCCTGGCGCAGAAGGTGCGCTGCGCGGTCCTGAACGCCGGGGACGGGCGGCACGAGCACCCCACGCAGGCGCTGCTCGACGCGCTGACGATCCGCCGCGCCAAGGGGCGGCTGCACCGGCTGAGCATCGCGATTTGCGGCGATATCGCGCATAGCCGCGTGGCGCGGTCGAACATCCTGCTGCTCGGCAAGATGGAGAACCGCGTGCGCCTTGTCGGGCCGCCCACGCTGATGCCCGCGGGGATCGCGGAGTTCGGGGTCGAGGTGTTCGACGACATGAAGGCGGGGCTGGAGGGCGTCGACGTGGTGATGATGCTGCGGCTGCAGCGCGAGCGGATGGATGGCGGCTTCATCCCGTCGGAACGCGAATATTACCATCGCTACGGGCTCGATGCCGAGAAGCTGGCCTATGCCAAGGAAGATGCCATCGTGATGCATCCCGGGCCGATGAACCGGGGCGTCGAGATCGACGGCGAGATTGCCGACGACATCAACCGCTCGGTCATCCAGGACCAGGTGGAAATGGGCGTGGCGGTGCGCATGGCGGCGATGACGCTGCTGGCGGAGGGGCTGCGGGCGCGGCGCGCGGCATGAGCACGGTGCTCGATATCCCGGCGCAGGAGGCGCATGTGGTGCGCGTCTTTGCCGTGGTCGAGGAGGCGGGCGCGCCGCTGGACGACGACGCGGTGATGGCGGCGCTGGGGGCCGGCGGGGCGCTGGAGGCCGAAGAGATCGAGCTGTTCGACCTCAAGGACCTGCAGGGCATGCCGCTGTCGGACTACCTGGCCGAGGGGCATGGCATCGCCGAAACCGACCTGCGGGACATGCGCGGGCAGCTGGACGGGCTGAAGGGCCGGGTGCTGATCCTGCCGTCGCGGGCCTTTCGGGGGCGGGCGATGAAGCTGCGCGTGGGCGGCGCGCTGCGCCTCGTGGGCCGGTTCGAGGAGGATGTGCCGCCGGTGAGCTTCGCGCCGCTGCCGTCGGAGGGCGCGCGCGGCACGGTGGCGGGCGAGGGTGCTTCGTCGCGGGCGCAGCCCGGCACGCGCCGCGCGGCGCTGGTGCTGGTGGCGCTGCTCATTGGCGCGGGGGTGCTGGTGCTGGCGCTGATGGGGGGATCATGAGCGAGGGGCCGGTGCATTCGATGGTGCCGACCACGCCGCTTGCCGATGGCGAGCGGGTGCTGCACAGCTTTCGCCCCGACCGCGGGGCCTATCTGCGCGATCACGCCTGGCTTGCGGCGGGGGCGATGGCGCTGGGGATGGCCGTGCTCTGGGTGATCGGCAACCCGCATGTCTGGACGGGGGCCGTGGGCGGGCTGGCCGCCGTGGCGGTGCGCGGGGGCTATCTGGCCTCGGACGAGTTGCAGGCGCGCTGGGACCTGACCGACCGCCGCCTGCTCGGGCCGCTGACCCGCGCGGTGCCGCTGGCCGATATCCGCCTCGTGCGGGGCCTCGGCAGCGCCGTGCAGGTGGTGACGCGGTCGGGCGACAAGCACCTGATCAAGTATCAGGCCGACCGTGCGGAGACCGAGGCGCGGCTGCGCGCGGCCGCCGGTCTGCGGGAGGGCTGAGCGATGCAGGAGCCGAAGGACCCGCGCATGTCGGGCAAGATCGCGATGGCGGCGCTGGCGGTGATCGTGGCGCTGACGGTGGTGATGGTGATGGTGGCGGGATGACCGCGCAGACGAGGCAGGGACGGACCGGCATGACGACAACGCTTTTCACCGATGCCCGGCTGATCGACCCCGAGGCGGGGACGGACGGCCCCGGCTGGCTGCTGATCGAGGGCGGCGTGATCGCGGCGCGGGGCACCGGCGAGGACAGGCCGCAGGCCGAGACCGTGATCGACTGCGCGGGGCAGTGCCTTGCCCCCGGCATCGTCGATATCGGGGTGAAGGTCTGCGAGCCGGGCGAGCGGCACAAGGAGAGCTATCGCTCGGCGGGTCTGGCGGCGGCGGCGGGGGGCGTTACCACCATGGCCACGCGGCCCGACACGCTGCCCGCGATCGACACGCCCGAGGTGCTGGAATTCGCCCGCAGGCGTGCCAACGAGGCCGCGCCGGTGAACGTGCTGCCGATGGCCGCGCTGACCAAGGGGCGCGAGGGGCGCGAGATGGTCGAGATCGGCTTCCTGATGGATGCCGGCGCCGTGGCCTTTACCGATTGCGACCACGTCGTGCGCGACACCAAGGTTCTGAGCCGCGCCCTCACCTACGCGCGCAGCCTCGGTGCGCTGGTCATCGGCCACCCGCAGGATCCGGGGCTGAGTGCGGGGGCGGCGGCGACCTCGGGCAAGTTCGCCTCACTCAGGGGGCTGCCCGCCGTCTCGCCGATGGCCGAGCGGATGGGGCTCGACCGCGATATCGCCGTGGTCGAGATGACCGGCGCGCGCTACCATGCCGACCAGATCACCACGGCGCGCGCGCTGCCCGCGCTGCAGCGGGCCAGGCGCAACGGGCTCGACATCACCGCGGGCACCTCGATCCACCATCTGACGCTCAACGAACTGGACCTGTCGGATTACCGCACCTTCTTCAAGGTCAAGCCGCCGCTGCGGGCCGAGGACGACCGCATGGCGACCGTCGAGGCGCTGACCGAGGGGCTGATCGACATCGTCAGCTCCATGCACACCCCGCAGGACGAGGAAAGCAAGCGCCTGCCCTTCGAGGAGGCCGCGAGCGGCGCGGTGGCGTTGGAGACGCTGCTCCCGGCGTGCCTGCAGCTCGTGCATGCCGGGCATATCGACCTGCCGCGTCTGTTTCGCGCGCTCAGCCTCAACCCGGCGCGCCTGCTCGGTCTGGAGGCCGGACGGCTCGCGCCCGGCGCGCCCGCCGACCTGGTGCTGTTCGACCCCGACACGCCGTACAAGCTCGACCGCGAGACGCTGCAATCGAAATCCAAGAATACGCCCTATGACGGACGGCTGCTGCAGGGGCGGGTACAGATGACCCTGGTGGGCGGCAAGACCGTCTACGAGCGCAGCGGGGCCCGGCAATGACCGGCCCGACCTTGGATCCGCTCACGGCGGCGATCGGCATCCCGCTGCTTCTGGCCTTCAGCTACCTGCTGGGCTCGGTGCCCTTCGGCGTGGTGATCACCCGCATGCTTGGATTGGGCGATCTGCGCCAGATCGGCTCGGG
>CAJXKX010000297.1 GCA_913055965.1 uncultured Roseovarius sp. | reverse complement strand
GCGCCCGGGGTCACGCAGGACACGCGTATCGCAATCGCCGCAGGGCTTGTCCCCCTCTTCTCCGAGGTCATCGCGCCGCGCTGTCCGCAGTCGCTCGGCCATCGTTCCGAGGATGGCGGCCCGCTCGCGCTCACGGCCTACATGTTCTTCGATCTCATCTGGATCGACCCCCCCGGTTTTCCGCCGGAGGCCTTGGCCCTCGACGCGGCGATGATCGAGGCGATGGGGGCGATCCTCGCCCTGCCCCATGCCGCCTGCCAGGAAGCCGCGCTCCACGGTCTCGGTCATTGGCATGACCGCGCGCCTGGGCGAGCATCGGCGCTGATCGACGATTATCTCGCCGGGAACCGCGCCGCGCGGCCCGAACTGGTGGACTATGCGCGCGCGGCGCGCACGGGCTGCGTGCTCTGAGCTAGCCCGCCGCGCGGATCACCTCGAGGAAAGTGTCGCCATAGCGCTCGAGCTTGGCCGCCCCAACGCCATGGACGTCCGCCATCGCCTCGGCCGTCGCGGGTCGGTTCTGCGCCATCTCGACGAGGCTTCGATCCGAGAACACCACATAGGCCGGCACCTTGGCGGCCTCGGCCAGCGCCCGGCGCTTGGCCTTGAGCGCCGACAAGAGCGGCGCGTCCTCCTCCGAGACCAGCGCCTTGACGGCGGGGCGCGGTGTGCGCTGCGCCACCTCGCGGCGCAGCCGGATCGGGGTTTCCGCCCGCAGGATCGGGCGGGCGGCCTCGGTCATCACCAATGCGCCATGCCGTTCGGGATCGGGGCGCACCAGGTCATGCCCCATCATCTGCCTAAACACCCCCTGCCAGCCGCGCTTGTCCATGTCCCGGCCCACGCCGAAGGTGGGCAGATCGTCATGCCCGCGCGCGCGCACCTTGTCGGTGGCGGTGCCGGTCAGGATGTCGATCAGGTGCCCGGTGCCGAAGCGCTCGCCGGTGCGCAGCATCGCCGACAGCGCCTTGCGCACCGCCTCGGTGCCGTCGAAGGTCTCGGGCGGCGTCTCGCAGAGGTCGCAATTCCCGCACGGTTCCGCCGCCTCGCCGAAATAACGCAAGAGCGCCACCCGGCGGCATTCCAGCGCCTCGGCCAGCCCCAGAAGCGCGTTGAGCCGCCCGTGATCGGCCATCCGCCGCTCGGGCGGGGCGAGCCCCTCGTCGATCTGCGACCGGCGCAGGCGGATGTCATCGGGGCCGTAGAGCGTCAGCGTCTCGGCAGGCGCGCCGTCGCGACCCGCGCGGCCGATTTCCTGGTAATAGGCCTCGATGCTCTTGGGCAGGTCGGCATGGGCGACCCAGCGGATATCGGGCTTGTCCACCCCCATGCCGAAGGCCACCGTCGCCACCACGATCAGCCCGTCCTCGGTGTTGAAGCGGTGTTCCACCTCGCGGCGCCGATCGGCCTCCATCCCGCCGTGATAGGCGCAGGCGCTGTGCCCTGCCTGGTCGAGCGCCTGCGCCAGCCCCTCGGTCTTGGCGCGGGTGCCGCAATAGACGATGCCCGACTGCCCCTTGCGCGCGGCGGCAAAGCGCATGATCTGCTGGCGCGGTCCGTCCTTGGCGGCGAAGGCGAGGTGGATATTGGGCCGGTCGAACCCGTGCAAAAAAATCTGCGGTGGCTGCCCGTCAAAGAGCTTGTCCACGATCTCTTGCTGCGTCTCGGCATCGGCGGTGGCGGTGAAGGCCGCGAGCGGCACGTTGAGCGCGCGTCGGAGTTCCCCGATACGCAGGTAATCGGGGCGGAAATCATGGCCCCACTGGCTCACGCAATGGGCCTCGTCCACGGCGATGAGGCTCACACCGATGCGCCGCAGCATGCCCAGCGCCGAGCCTGCCGCCAGACGCTCCGGCGCGATGTAGAGCAGCTTGAGCCGCCCCGCCTCCAGCGCCGCCCAGACCTCTGCCGTTTCCTCTTCGGTGTTGCCCGAGGTCAGCGCGCCCGCCTCGACCCCCGCCGCGCGCAGCCCCCGCACCTGGTCGCGCATCAGCGCAATGAGCGGCGAGATGACCACCGTCACCCCCTCGCGCAGCAGCGCAGGCAACTGGAAACACAGGGATTTCCCGCCCCCCGTGGGCATTATGGCCAGCGTGTTGCAGCCCGTGGCGACGGTGTGGACGATCTCTTCCTGCCCGGGACGAAACGCATCGAACCCGAAGACATCGCGCAGAAGCGTGGCAGCGCTCGGCATGGCGATCCTGATTGTTATATGTCTGCTCTTGCCGTCAGTGTTTCACACCAAGATTCGGTGAACAAGACCCCGAGAGCCACAGGAAACACAAAACCCCGCCTTGGCAGACGGGGCTTTGGGACCTGACACAATCTAGACCGCCCTGTACTTGTCATCGTACGGTGGACGGCCTGCCCAGTACTCTGGGTCTTCAAGCCCGATAACGGGATACTTGTGTATGATAAGCTCACCGCAGTCAATTTTCAAGCCTGCCACCCCAGCGCGGACAACACGCCATTTCGGACCGCGCTGAGGTCGTCGTCGCTCGCTCTCGGCGCAAGATACTTACGACGATCCACCTTGAAGCGATCAAGGCGAGACAACGCGACATTGGCAAGCAAATCGCACTTCGCCCAACACGGCAGGGCATCGTCCTCACCCGGATGATAATTCTTCGACAAGCGGACGGCATATGGCACATCACGCCGGGGCGGTGTCAGGCTGACCGGCACGATGGTCGCCAGCCCCGACCGATACGGCAATCTGGACGACACGACGATGACCGGCCTGACCTTGACGATTTCAGGTTCCACGAAACCGCGAAAGTCGCAAATCAGGACGTGACCCGGATGGGGATAAAAGCTGAGGGCCACGATCCGAGACCCGACGTCAGTAGAACGCCGCCGCGTTGTTGATCAGGATGATCCGCAGCGCGTAGACGCCGATCAGCACCACGAGGGGGGCGAGGTCGATGCCGCCCATGTTGGGCAGGATGCGCCGCACCGGGGCGTAGAGCGGCTCGAGCAGGCGGTTGAGCGCGTACCAGATCTGCGCCACGAGTTGCTGGCGCAGGTTCAGCACCTGGAAATTGATCAGCCACGACATGATGACATGCGCGATGATGAAGAACCACAGCACATCGAGCAGCAGCATCAGGATCTGGAAAAGCGATTGCATGGTGGCCGGGCCCTCTTGTCTGAACAGCCCAAGACCTATGCGGGCGCGCGCAGGAGCGCAAGCCTGACGCGCGGTCGCGGTTGACGCGGGGCGCACCGCCTGTCACCTCCGCGCCGCAGCCATCGGAGATACCCCATGTACCCCGTCATCCGCCTCGCCTGGCAGCTGTGGCGCCACCGCAACGACCCGCCCCTGCCGCTGACCGGCACGCATGTGTCGCATCACCTGTGCCTGCCCTGGGATATCGACCTGTGGCGCGAGCTCAACAACGGGCGCACGCTGACGCTCTACGATCTCGGGCGGATTCCGCTGGCCGGGCGCGTCGGGCTGATCGGGGTGCTGCGGCGGCAGCGCTGGGGGCTGGCCATCGCGGGCGCGAGCGTCCGCTATCGCCGGCGGGTGCGTATGTTCGACCGGATCGAGATGCGCTCGCGGCTGGTGACGTGGGACGCACGGTTCATGTATCTGGAGCAATCCATGTGGCGGCGCGACGGCGAATGCGCGAGCCACATCCTCTACCGCGCCGCGGTGACCGGCAAGGACGGGATCGTGCCGCCGGACCGGGTGCTCGAGGCGCTGGGGCGGTCCGGGCACGCCGCGCCGCCTGCGCCGGAATGGGTGGAGGCATGGGCCCGCGCCGATGCCGCGCGCCCCTGGCCGCCGATGCAGGACGGGGGGCAGGAATAGCTTGCCAGCCCGCCCCC
>CAJXKX010000296.1 GCA_913055965.1 uncultured Roseovarius sp. | reverse complement strand
AAGGACATGCCCGCGATGGTGATGGGGATGTCCAGCTGGATCGGGGTGCGGGCATGGCGCGTGCCAAGCGTCACCGAGGTGTCGCAGGCCTCGCGGTAGCCTTCGAGCGGATAGCGCGAGATCGACGCGCCCAGAAACAGCAGGTCGTCGAAATGCGGCACCTTGCGCTTCGCGCCGCCGCCGCGAATGTCGTAGATGCCGGTCGCGGCGGCGCGGCGTATCTCGGCATTCACGCTCTGGCTGAAGGTCGCCGACTGGATCGGCTGGGTGCGCGGCGCGCCGCTGCGATCGTCTTTCATGGCACCCGTCCTCAATACGCGTTGTCGATGTTGAAATTGTAGAGTTGCCGGGCCGAGCCGTAGCGCCGGAATTCCTCGGGCCGCGCATCGCAGCCGCCGCGCTCCAGCAGATCGGCCAGCAGTGCGAGATGCTCCGGGCGCATCTCCTTCTCGATGCAGTCGGCCCCCAATGACTTGACCGATCCGCGCACGAAGAGCCGCGCCTCGTAGATCGAATCGCCCAGCGCATCGCCCGCATCGCCGCAGACCACGAGGTTGCCCGATTGCGCCATGAAGGCCGACATGTGCCCGACATTGCCATGCACGATGATGTCGATGCCCTTCATCGAGATACCGCAGCGCGACGACGCATTGCCCTTGATCACCAGCGTGCCGCCATGGCCTGTGGCCCCGGCATATTGCGAGGCGTCGCCCTCGATCACGACGGTGCCGGACATCATGTTCTCGGCCACGCCCGGCCCGACAGAGCCGCGGACATTTACCCTCGCCTGCTTGTTCATGCCCGCGCAGTAATAGCCGGTAGAGCCCTTGACGGTCACCTCGATGGGCGCGTCGAGACCGACGGCAATCGCGTGGCTGCCGCGCGGGTTCTCGATCTCCCAAGCGGTGAGGTTGGTCGCCTCCGCCTGCGCCTGAAGCGTCGCGTTCAGATCGCGCAGCGGCGTGGTTGCCATGTCGATGGTCTGCATCTTACGCGGCCTTTTCCGTTGGGGTGGGGGTGTCGCTGTGGCTCCAGAAATAGACGGTCGCGGGTTCCGGCTCCCAGACGCGGGCGGCTTCGATGCCCGGCAGGTTCACCAGGGCGCGGTATTCCGAGCCGAAGGCCACGTATTGATCGGTTTCCGCCATCACGGCGGGCTTGCAGGCGATCGGGTCGCGCACCACGCCGAACCCGTCCTTGGTGCCGAAGACGAAGGTGAAGAAACCGTCGAGATCGGTCAGCGCGCCCTCCAGCGCCTCGCCCAGGCTCGCCCCGTTCTGCATGCGCCATGTCAGGTAGGCGGCGCCGACCTCGGTATCGTTCTCGGTCTCGATATGCATGCCCTCGCGGCGCAGCTTGCGACGCAGGCGGTTGTGGTTGGACAGCGACCCGTTATGCACAAGGCACTGGTCAGCGCCGGTGTTGAACGGATGCGCGCCCATGGTCGTCACCAGCGACTCGGTCGCCATGCGGGTATGGCCGATGCCGTGCGTTCCCGACATCGCGCGCAGGTCGAACCGCTCGGCCACCTCGGTTGGCAGGCCGACCTCCTTGTAGATCTCCACCGTGTCGCCCGACGACATGACCCGGATACCGGGGCTGATCCCGGCCAGCGCGGCAGCGGCCTCGGAAAGTCGACCGCGCGGGATTTCGAGAACCGCGTGGGTGTCCTTGCGGCGCAGGTGCACCGGGCTGTCAAGCGCGGCCCCGAGATCCGCCTCGAGCGTGGCGAAGGCCTGATCGGGGCTGTCCGACTGCACCGTGAGCTTCGACACCGCCGGATTGTCCGCGCCGTAGATGGCGATGCCCGCGCTGTCGGGGCCGCGATCCGTCATCGTGATCAGCATGTCCGTCAGCATCGACCCGAGGCGTGGCTCAAGCCCCCGGTCCTTGAGGAAAAGCCCGACAATTCCGCACATTCGTGTTTGCTCCGTATCTCGATTCCGCCCATTGGGGCGCGTCCCGGAAACCCTAGCACCGGGGCGCGCGCCCTGCAACGAAAGTGAAAAAAGTTTCCCTTTAGGCAATATTGCTCGCGCCCCTCCGCGTCATGCCTGCCTGAAAAAGCGGCACCGCGCCGGATCAACTGCGCTGCGGGTAGCTGATGATCGACAGGTAGCGGATCGGCAACCGGATCAGCTCTTCGGGGCCATGCGGCGCGTCGGCATCGAAGAACAGCGTATCCCCCGGCTCGAGCCGGTAGGCCGCGCTGCCATGGCGATAGCCGACGATGCCTTCGAGCATGTAGATCGTCTCGATCCCGTCATGCTGAAAGGTCTGGAACGTGTCGGATTCGTCGTTGAGCACGATCAGGTAGGGCTCGACGATGACACCGCTGTTGTTCGATCCGATATGGCCCAGCAGCTTGTACTGATGCCCCGACCGCGTGCCCGCCCGCTCGATCTCGACCCCTTCCCCGGCCCTGGTATGTACCGCCTCGCGCCGCTCCTCGTATTGCTTGAAGAACGCGGTCAGCGGGACCGACAGCGCATTGGCCAGCGCCTGCAGCGTCGTCAGCGATGGCGAGGTGTTGCCGTTCTCGATCTTCGAGAGCATGCCGATGGACAGGTTCGTCAGCGCCGACAGCTCCGCCACCGTGATGTTCTGCTTCTTGCGAAACGCGCGGACCTCGCGCCCGATGGCAACTTCGAGAACTTTCTCTTTTTCCTCCAGCCCCTTGTGGGGATCCTGTGTCAGCCTGGCCAAGTCTTCCGCCTTCCGGATATTCATGATCGCGATGCCTGCGCGACTATAGGGACATTCCGGCGACAATCCCACGGTTTGATTTCGCCCGCCGGTGACCGCGCCGGGACATGGCGGATCCGGCTCGGGGCTCCCGCTCAAACTCAGGGCGTGGCATATCGCGGCTGATGCCGGATCAGGCAAGGGCGCGGTCCAGGAAATCCCGCACCGGCTGCGCGAACAGTCCGGGCCGCTCGATCAGCCCGAGATGCCGCAGCCCCGGTATGACGAGGCTCTGCGCGCCTTGGGTCTCAGCGGCGATGGCGTGGCTCATCGCCGGGGTCGAGCCGCTGTCGTGCTCGCAGGTCATTACCAGCATGGGCAGGGTGATGGGCGGATCGGGCGCGATCAGCTCGCGCACCCCCTCGGCCAGAACCCGGCGATGCGCGGCATAGTTGGCCGGGTCGTTGGCCAGAACGATGTCGCGCACCGCCGCCACCCGGTCGGCATGATCGCGGCGGAAACCCTCGGTGAACCAGCGCGCCAGCGCCGCGTCGATGACCGCGGCAGGCCCGCCCGCGCCAGCGGCGCGCGCGCTCTGCTCGACGCTTCGCTGCAAATCCTCGCCCCGGTCATGGGGGGAATTGAGGATGGCCAGTGCGCGCACCCGGCCCGGATGGTCGAGCGCGCAGCGCCGGTTGATCATCCCGCCCAGCGAGAACCCGACCATAGCGGCATGCGCGACGCCCAACCCGTCCATCAGCGCGATCAGGTGGTCCCCGAGGGCCGTCAGCGTGACAGGGCCATCGGGCGGGGCGCTCTCGCCATGGCCCGGCAGGTCATAGGACAGCACCCGGTAACGCCGCGCCAGCATCGGCGCGATCTCGCCCCATGTGCTGCCCCGCGTCAGGCCAAGCCCGTGAATGAGCACCACCACGGGCGCCCCCTCCGGGCCGGTCAGGTCATGGGCGGTGCCCCGGTCAGAGACCGCCATTCACACCCCCGCCGGGTTGTCGACATCATGCCCCATCTCGCGCAGATCCGCGTAGCGGTCGCCGATCCGGTGATTGGGATGCCCGCCCACCGAGGCCCCCAGGGCGACGATGATCTCGTCTTCGGCGGGCGCATCGGGGATCGACGTATGGATGGTCTGATAATGCGACCGCCGCC